>NZ_JBPCPN010000046.1:0-37531 GCF_050999135.1 Candidatus Dormiibacter sp.
CGGGCTCCGGCCCTCTAGCAGGACCGCGTCCACCAAGTAGCGCCCTCGAGACATCACGCACCTCCCAGCGTTGCTGGGTGTCCACTATGTCCCGAGACACCTGTCCTCTATGTGCTGAACTCGCACACCTCTCCCTCCGCCATTGTCCTGGAATCCCAAGTAGAAGGGCCTTGGGAATCGAAAGCCCTACTCCTGGGGCCAGGCCGTTCGAACCCCATGCTCCATCATCGCCTGGGCACAGTCCGGAGTCGCTTCGTCTGTCATAAGCTAGCAGCGACGCTCCGCGCCGCCAATTTGTGAGAGGGGAATGGGGCCGCCGAAACCGATTATCAGCTGGGCAGCGGCTCCGCCGAACTCGAGCGGCTGAACCGCCTAGGCAGGGTCCTGGCTCCTGCGAAGCGGACGATCCTCGAGGCGGCCGGCGTCCGCCCAGGCATGCGTGTTCTCGATTTAGGCTCGGGAATGGGAGATATGGCCCTCGTCGCCGCCGAGCTGGTCGGATCGGGGGGTCAGGTCCTCGGAATTGACCGGTCGCCTGCGCCGGTCGAAAAGCGAACTTGCGGGCGAGGCGGCAAGGGCTCGGCAATGTGCGGTTCTTCGTGGGCGACATCCAAGAACCAGCGTTCGACGGGCCGTCCGACGCGATCATCGGGCGCCTGGTGCTGAGGTACGTCCCCGATCCCGCAGCCGTGTTAAGGACGCAGGCTAGCCTGCTGCGCTCAGGCGGCCTGGTCGTCCCGATCGAGTTCGACCTCTTCAGCGGTCGCTCGCTTGCGTCGACGCCGCTCGTGGCTCAGGCGCACTCATGGCTGGGCGAAGCGTTCCGGCGAGCCGGAATCGAGCCCGCACTGGACCACGCTTGTGGGCCGTCCTTCAGGCTGCGGGGCTTGACTTGGGGACGACGGCCGTGACCAATCGCTGAACGTCGGCCATGCCCACGTCCGTGGCGCCAAAATAGCGGCTTACCGCCTCGTCCGCACCGAAGTGCGTGACGCTGTCGAAGCCGTGCTCGATGAGCAATCGTTCTATCTCATCCTGTCGGAAAAGGCTGACGAACGGCTCTCCGTACTTCGCCGCAGTGCCGCTGACATCGGCGAGGAGCGCGCGAGCCTTGTCACTGAGCACATCCGGCGGCTGATCATAGGTGAGGGCGATGCGTGTCCCCGGTGCGCAGCTGACGATGCTGGCGAGCGTGGCGTCGATCGCCTCGCGTGCCAAATACATCGTCACGCCGATCCACGAGAGGACGGCACGCTGGTCCAAGGCGAATCCAGACGCTTTCAGCGCGTCTAGGAGCGACTGCGTCTCAAAGTCGACTGCTGCGAAGACCACATTGTGGGGCAGCGTGATGTGCAGCTCGTCCAGCCGGCGCCGTTTCCAGGCCTGTGAGAAGGGGTGATCGACCTCGAAGATTGTCAATCGCTCGAGCAGCTCCGCGTGGCGGTACGCGAAGGAGTCAAGGCCGGCGCCGAGCACGACGTATTGACGGACGCCGGCGGCGACGGCGCTCTCTACGAAGTCTTCGACGAACCTAGTGCGCACCGCTGTCCACGCTTGAAACGCCTGCAGGCGATCGGGCGTGACGTTCGCCCGCATGTTGTCGAGGATCGCGCGGCCCTCCACACCGGCGAGATCGGCCGCCAACCAGTCGTCGAGGATGTGAGGCGGTGGACCGTCACTATGAACCGCGCGTCCCATGGCGGCCATCAGCGCTGTGCGGCTCGGACCCCGTAGGCCTGTATCCATTGCAGCGCAGGGTATCGCGCTCATCGGGCGTGTGCACCCGTACTCGTGTCGGCACTCCTGTCACGGGCGGGATCATCGGGCCGGTTGATCGCCCTGTGGTCTGGTGGCGCCTTCGAGTTGGTCGTGTCGGAAGCGCTGCTGGCGGAGCTTGATCGGACTCTTGCTCACCCAAAGCTGCGGCAACACATCGACCCCAAGGACGCGGCCGATTTCCGCCAACTCGTGCGGTCGACGGCGTCGATGTTCGCAGGAGCATCCCGATCACCTCTCCAGAGATCCAGGCGATGACTATCTGGTGGCCCTGGCCACGGCGAGTGCGTCGATTCTTGTCACCGGCGATCAGTCACCTGCTCGTCCTGGCATCGGAACTTCCAAGGCAGCCGCCCGCCGTATTTCTCGCGCGCGTGGAACGCTGACGTCTCTACCCGGCAGACCACGAAAGTTGGAAGAGTGTCACGTCTAGCCAAGCGACAGGTCGGCCGTGTTCTCCATGGATCGAGCTGGCTATCAGGAGAAGTTGCGAAGCTGCGCCCAGATCTTTGGGATCGGAGCCTTGAGATGACAGAAGGTGACCGGCGCGCCTTGCTCCAGACCTAGTACGTCGTATGGCACGGTGAGATGTGTTATGAGCTTTGGTGACGTGCACATCCACGCCACCTGAGAAGGCTGGTAATCCACCATGAGAGCATCGGTTGCCGTGAGGTCGCGCGGCAGCCAGTAGAAGTAAGACAGCTGTGGACTGACGACAGGAGGAAGGGCGTTTGGGTTGCCGTAGACATCCAGTGCCCCCGGCACGCCGTAGTAGGCCGAAATGATGGCTGTGTTGGTGCGCTCCGATGGCGGAAGATTGCCGTAGATCGCCGTCACCTGATTCGCGACGTCGTCCCACCCCACGCTGTCAGCAAATACTTCGTTCTTGACATCCAGACTGGCAGCGTGGATCCGATTTGGGGGAGTGATCGGGACGAGGAGCTGGAAGAACACGACGAATTCGAGCACGTTCGCAATGACGACAGCGAGCTGAAGGCCGGAGCGAAGCTTCGGTCGCTCGATTCGTGAGATCGCCATGAGGCCCTGAGCCAGGGCGATCGGAACCGTCCCCGCTGCGTAGTAGGACTTACCAACGAAGAGGAAGACGAGCAGCGGAACGGCACAGGCGATTCCGACCGAACGCAGCAGTCGACTGCGGAACAGAGAGATCATGCCCGCCAGCCACAACGGCAGAATAAAGAAAAGGTAAGCGACGAACTGGATGAGGTAGACAACGGCGCCACCGCCGCTCCCCCGGTGATTGGCGATATAGGCTACGGAGGGGAAGCCCTCGACGACCTGCCAGACGAGGTTCGGTGCCCAAATGAGAAGTGCGATCGCGACCGCCAGCCACGGATATTTCGTCCGCAGCTGCACGCGCAACCAAGGCGTGAGAAGAACGGCGATCGCGATCCCCGCGATGAGGCCGACGATGGTGTACTTCACCTCGAGCCCGATCCCAAGCGTGATGCCGATATAGATCCAGTATCGCGGGCGCCGGTCGATGACGAGGCAGAGAAACCAGTAGAGGGAGACCATCCAGGTCACCTGGTCGAAAGTCACTGTCTGGAAGACCCAGTTCGCACCCAGCAGGTATGGCGCTGCGATGGCAGTGAGCAGCGCAATTCCTTGGAGCCGCAGTGAGCCGCCAAGTCGACGGACATAGGCGCCGGAAAGAGCAACGAGGAAACCGCCCAACAGCGATGGGAGCAGGCGCAGGGTCCAGGGACTGACCCCGAGGAGTCCGGTCTCTAATCGACCGAGGAGTGGGACGACTGGTGGGAAGTCGACATAACCAAGCGCTGGGTGGCGGCCGCAGGCGAGATAGTAGAGCTCATCAGTATGAAAACCCAGAGTGCCATTGGTGGCAAGGTGGAGGGCGATGATGCCCACCTTCGCAGCTCCAAAGAGAAGCCCAGTTGGAAGGCGGGAATGTTGCTGGCTGGGCAAGGCGGCCACCGTTCCGGGTCCTGCGGCTCAGGACTCGGCGATAGTTCGACTGGTGCCCGACTGAGCGGGTGCGATCTTCGCGCGACAGATGACAGCGAGCGCCGCTAGTTCGACGAGGCAGAGGAGAGTCCCGATGGCCAGGTCCGGCCGTGCGTACACCGCTGATCCATGGACTAACCCATTGAGCAGGCCGAATATGTTGAGAGCAAAAAAGATCGCAAACACGAGCCTTGGCCAACGATGTCCGCGGCCGATGGACCAGGCAATCCACAGCCAAAAGCCGACGCCGAGAATCGCGCCAACCTCGGTCGGTGCCAGTTGACCTACGACGATTGCATGCCACTCAGCCTCGGTGAGACCTGGGCTGCTCATGACAACTTCCGACTTGATTTCGCCGATCGTCGCCAAAATAATGATTGCGGCAGCAAGCTCAACCAGGGCGCCGAGGTACATGAGTTTGATCGCCCTGAAGGCTGATCTGTCCGCTCGAGGCACCCTTGGCCGCAGACGCATGCTTAGCGCGCTGCTCATCAGGTCCAGGCACTCCACAGCCTCTGGCCGGCGCTGGCCTTCTCGGGCCGAGGCGATCAGAACCGTGATCTCCGCCTCGTGCTCGCGCCGGAACGTCTTGGGATACCACGACAGCCAGCGGCGGTAGCCTCGCTCCAATTCGGCCGAGTCGGTCATCCGGCCAGCCCCCTCGTCACGCGGAGCCGGGCGATCGCGGTCGCCGCGTTGGATTGGACCCGAGCTGCCTCAGTGGCCAACAGCTTGGATCCCTCCGGCGTGAGCCGGTAGTAACGGCGCAGGCGGTTTTCGGCGATCTCCTCGCGGTCGACACTGATCAACCCGTCGATGCGCAGACGGTCCAGGGCTGAGTACAGGGTCCCGGCGCGCAACCGGACACGTCCGTCCGAGATCTGTGCGACGTCGGAAATGATCCCGTACCCGTGCTGGCTGCCTGCGGCCAGCGCCGTGAGGATCAGGAAAGTCGCCTCCTGCATCGTCCGCTTGGTCACGTCAGGAGTATATATCGGTGAACTGACCGTCCTGGTGCAGTCGCGACCCCACTATCGGTAATGATCAGAACGCTTGCCGGGCCGCAGCCGCGATGTGAGGTGTCCTGAGCTCGGACGGCGGGCAGTGGTTAGCGTCACGACCATGTACCGGGTGGATGTCCGGAATGGGCCGCTGGCCCCGACGTCTCTGCCGAGAGGCACTGCAGAGGTGCCAGTACAGAGGAGAGAACGTTATGAAGTACATGATCCTGACCTACGCCTCGCAGCAGGATTACGACGCGATGTCGGGGAAGCCTGCTGACAAGCCTGCCTGGTCAGCAGAGGACTTTGCGGCGATGGGCGCGTTCATGGAATCGTTCAACAGGGAGCTGGCCGAGTCCGGCGAGCTCGTGGAGACGCGGGGCCTGGCCGCCCCCGTCCACGCCCGGCGGGTCCAGCTGCAGAACGGTGTGACGGTCGTGACTGACGGGCCGTACGCCGAGACTCAGGAGGTCCTCGCCGGCTACTGGATAGTGGACTGTGAGAGCTTCGACCGGGCGACGGCGATCGTCGGCCGCCTGTCGAGCTGCCCGGGTCCGGCCGGGGCCTCCGCCCCCGTGGCGGACGTGCGGCCGATCGTCGAATCCCGGGCCGAGCTGGAGCTCTGATCGGTCCAGTACCTGACACCGAGGTCGAGGGCCTGTTGCGCCAGCTGGCGCCGCAGGCCCTCGCCGCCGTCGTACGCCGCTACGGGCACTTCAACACCGCCGAGGACGCGGTTCAGGAGGCCCTGATCGCCGCCGCCATGGGGTGGCCGAAGGACGGAATTCCGGAGAATCCCCGTGCCTGGCTGATCACTGTGGCTTCGCGCAGGTTGACCGACCTGCTGCGGAGCGAGCAGGCTCGCCAGCGCCGTGAGGACGCCGTCACCCAGCGGATGCTGCCCGAGGAGTGGCTGGCTCCCCCCGCCGGCAGGCCAGGATCGGAGTCCGACGACACGCTCATCCTGCTCTTCATGTGCTGCCACCCGTCGCTGTCGCCGGCCTCGCAGATCGCGCTGACCCTGCGAGGGGTCGGCGGCTTGACAACCGCCGAGGTTGCTCGAGCGTTCCTGGTGCCGGAGGCGACCATGACCCGGCGGATCAGCCGGGCCAAACAGGGCATCAAGGACAGCGGCATTTCCTTCGCCATGCCCGCTGGCCCGGAGCGGGCCGAACGGCTCCGATCGGTCCTTCACGTGCTCTATCTGATCTTCAACGAGGGCTACGTCAGCACGTCAGGGCCCAGCTTGCAGCGAGGCGACCTGGCGGCCGAAGCCATCCGGCTGGCCCGCATGGTCCATCGACTGCTGCCGGAGGACGGCGAGGTGTCGGGGCTGCTCGCGCTCATGTTGCTCACTGACGCACGCGGGCCAGCGCGCGCCGGTCGGGACGGCCAGCTGATCCCGATGGCCGAGCAGGATCGAAGCCTCTGGAACGCCGACTCCATCGCCGAGGGCGTGGCGCTCATCACCGACGCGCTGCCCAGGGGACCAACCGGTCCGTACCAGCTCCAGGCGGCGATCGCCGCGATTCACGACGAGGCGCCGAGCGCCGAGGCGACCGACTGGCCGCAGATCGTGGGCCTGTACGAGCTGTTGATGCGGATCTCCGACAACCCCGTCGTGGATCTGAACCATGCCGTCGCGGTGGGGATGGCCCAAGGCCCGCAGGCGGGCATCGACCTCCTCGACGAGCTCCAGGCGGACAAACGGATCGCCGAGGACCACCGGCTCCATGCGGTCCGCGCACACCTTCTGGAGATGGCCGGCGATCGAGCGACAGCGCGCGACTCTTACCTGGCGGCGGCCCGGCGAGCTACCAACCTCTCGCAGCAGCGCCACCTCCATTCCCGCGCCGCTCGCCTCCTGGACGATGGGTGAGTCCTTCGCGGCGTGTCCGGAATGGATCTCTGGCTCCGACGTCTCTGGCGAGAGGCGCTGCAGAGGTGCCAGCACTGAGGAGAAACGTCATGAGATACAAGCTCGACGAGGAGATCGCGAAGCCGATGACGGCGACGCCGCTGATGGCGGCATGGGTCGCGTTCATCGACCCGAGCACCGGGCCTAGGATGAACTGATGGATGACGCCGTTCGCGGCTACATCGACGCCATCGCCCCGGACCGCCGGCAACTGTTCGAACGCATTCACCGGCTGGTCCTGGAGGCGCAGCCCGACGCCGCGGTAGTGATCTCGTATCAGATACCGACCTACAAAGTCGGCCGGCGCCGGCTCTTCGTCGGTGTGTGGCAGCACGGCGTGTCCATCTATGGCTGGCAGCAGGGCCGCGACGCCGGCTTCACCGCACGGCACCCCGAGCTCAAGACCAGCAAGGGCACCATCCAGCTCCGACCCGACGACGCCGCCAAGATTTCCGACGACGAGCTGCGGAACCTGGTCCGCGCCGCGCTCGACGGCTGATCAGGCTGCCCAGCCCGTGAACGAGAAATCGCCCGGAGCCGACATACTGTTCGACTGATGCGCAGCGGTTTTCGGCAGGGAACGTCTGGATGGCAAGCGCTTTGAGTCTCACAGCGCAGCTGGCTGCGGCCCTTCTGGCCACCACCACCCAGTGGCCGTGGTCCTTACTCAATGGCGTGCTGGCCCTGGTTGGCTACGCGGTCCTCGGCACCCTACTGCTGCTGCTCGGTTACCTGGCGCTCGACCTGGTCACACCGGGCAAGCTCGGCCAGGTGATCCGGACTGAGCACAATGCCAACGCTGCAGTGCTGGCAGCCAGCGGCGTGCTTGGCTTGAGCTTCCTCATCGCCGCCGCCATCTTCACCTCCGGCGGAGACCTGCTTCAAGGCCTGATCGAAACGCTGGTTTTCGGCCTGGTCGGCATCCTGGCGCAGGCGGCGGCTCTGTTCGCTTTCGATAGGGTCATAGGGGTGGACGCCGAAGAGCTGATGGGCCAGCGCCATCTACTCCCAGCCACCATCCTCGCGGCGACTGTCCGCATCGGGATCGGTCTGATCACCGCCTACGCTCTGATCTAACTGCCAGTTTTAGCCCTATCGGGCTGAAGTGGAGAGGCTTCGGAGCAGGCTCAGAAGGCCGTCGGAGCGTGGCCAGCGTCACCTAGCATGGGGGGAACGTAAATTCTGAGGAGAGAAGATGCCTGAAGACAACATTTCTGGTCGCGGCCGCCGCGCTCAAGAGCGAAGCCAGGGTCAGGAGACCTATCTCGGTCCCAACTCGAGGCTTGAAGGCAAGCTCATCGTCGAGGGAGATCTGGTAGTCCATGGCCGCGTGACAGGAGAACTGCACAGCGCGGCTACGATCAGGGTGGAGTCGGGGGCTCAGGTCGAGGCCAGCCTCGCCGCCGAGCGGGTCATCCTTCGGGGTGACGTGACCGGCAAGGTGATCGCCGCCGGAGGCTTGGCGCTGGAGGGCACAGCTAGCCTCAGTGGAGATGTCCAGGTGGGCGCGCTCACCGTCGAGGAGGGCGCGCTGCTGAACGGACGCGTGACCATGCAGCGGCGAGGTGCCGATCCGGAGCGGACATCAGCCAAGGCGACCACGGCCGAGGCGGCTGAAGCGGCTGGTGGTGAAGCACCCGCTGACCAAGTTGTGGAGAAGGTCGAGCGAGAAAAGGCAGGAGCCCGCGGCTGAGCTGAGCAGGGCTTCTTTTCGGTTCGCCTTACTCGACAGGGATCTGGCGCTCGCCCCGGCCTTCGTTCGAGATCGGCGCCATCACCGTGAGCACGCCAAGGTTCAAGACCGCCCGGCTGCGCTCGGGGTCGACCCGCTGAGGTAGCTCCAGGTCCAGCTCCCAGGCGCCCACCTGCCACTCCCGCTGCAGGAAGTGCTGCTGGTCCTGCGAGTACTTGCACTCGGCGAGCACGCGAAGCCGGTCAGCGGCAACCGTTACGTGCGTGTGATCCGCGTGCGCGCCAGGAATGGGCAGCGCCACGCTGAGCTGCCCGCTGGCCGCGTAGACGTTCACTGGCGGCCGCTGGTTGGCGTTCGGCGTCGGCATCGCCTTAGTCATACACGAGTCAACCCTCTGCCTCGAGCGAGAAGGTAATCTCCGCGACGTGACAGCCCATAGCCGACGGCCGAGGGCTGCCTTCTGAGCGCCGAGACGCGGCCGCGCCGCCGGGTCAAGGTGCGCGGTGGGAGTCTGGGCTGGTTCCTCTGCTGGGCCGTCGTCTTCGCGGACATCGGAACCTCCGTCTACTACACGCCTGGCATCCTCTTTCCCCAATTCGGTGGGCGTTCCGCGCTCTTCGTCGCCATGACGCTGATCGTCTTCATACTGCTCACGCTGAAGTACGCCGAGGTGGCCTGGCGCTTTCCCGAAGGAGGCGGGGTGGTCAACGTGGCGGCCCAGGCCCTGCATCCCTTCATCGGGCTCCTGGGCGGCTGCTTCATCCTCGTCGACTACTTCCTGACCGCGGCGCTGAGCGCCCTGTCAGGCGTCTTCTACCTGGCAGTCGTCGTGCCGGCCATCAGTCCACGTCCCCTCGTCGTTGGCATCACAATCGTCGCCCTGGTGATCCTCGGCTCGCTCAACCTGCTGGGCGTCAAAGACAGCGCGCGGGTGTCAGCGGCCTTTGCAGTGCTGGCCGCGGGCGGCCAGCTGCTGGTCGTCGTGGCGGTGGCGGTGTCCCTGGGTCCGGCCGGCATAGTCCGAAGCTTCCATACGATCGCCGAAGGTCCGCCGCTGACGCCGCTGGTGCTGATCACCGGCTATGCGGCAGCCTTCCTCGCCTTCTCGGGCCTGGAGACAATCGCCCAGCTGGCTCCGGCCATGCGGGAGCCGCGCCGAAAGCTGGCGGGGCAAGCCATGGCGTTGGTGGTGATGACGATGGTGGTCACCAGCCCGCTGCTGACGCTCTGGTCCACGACGCTGCTCGACGCCAAGAGCAGCGATCCCAACCAGTTCGTCTCCCTTCTGGGCGCGCACGTCGCCGGACCGGTGGTTGGTGGCTACGTGGCGGCCAGCGCTTCGCTGCTGCTCATCTTCGCGAGCAACACCGCAGTGATCGGTTGCTACCACGTGTTCATAGCACTCTCGCGGATGGGCTTCCTGCCCCGCCTGCTGGAACAGCGGAACCGCTGGCGCAGCACCCCTCACTGGTCGATCCTGATGGCGGTGGCGATTCCAGTTGCGCTGGTCGCGGCCAGCCGGGGCGATCCCGGCATCCTGGGCGACCTTTACGCGTTCGGCCTGCTGGGCGCCTTCATTCTGACATCGCTGGCTCTGGACCGCCTGCGCTGGTTCGATTTCCCTGGTGGTAGAAATCTGGGCGCCTGGCTCAAGTATTCGGTAGGGCTCCTCACCACTGCGCTGGTCAGCGTCGCCTGGCTCACCAACCTTGTCGCCAAGCCCCTGGCAACCCTCTTCGGCGGCGGCATCACTGCGCTCGGGCTGGTTCTCGGGCTGACCACCTACTACTACTCCCGTGGCCGGGAGCCTGCAGTGTTCCCCTTCCTGCACCGGCCGGGGGTGCCTGTGGTTCACTTCGGTGGCCGCGGCCGGCTGGCTGAATGCCAGGTGCTTGCCATCCTGCCCCACGACCCCGAGATCGCGGAGGCAGTGGTCAAAGCCGCCGTCCGATCCGCCGAGGGTGGCTCCCTCGCGTTCCTCTACCGGGGCGACGCCAAGAAGGGCTCGCTCGAAGGGCCTGAGTTCATGGAGGTCCACGATCCCTACCTGAAAGATCGTGGGGCGCAGGTTGCCTTTGCACGGGCGGAGCGCGCCGCCCGCAAACGCTCACCCGACCGCCGCTATATCTACGTCCCCGGGCTTCTGCCCAAGAGCGCCGTGGGCGACGTCTGGAAGGCAGTTTTTCCGAAGCAGACAGTCGTCACTGAGGGCGGTGAAGCCCTCCTGCCTGGCATCGCGGTGGACAGGGTGCGACGGACGTACGTCGACGGCTACCCGATTCTGCGCCTGGTCAGCGGCCGACTACGTCAGCCGGCCGCGGCGAGCTGATTCTCAGAGCTGGCAGCCGCGGCAGAAGTTCAGCGGTTCGCGGTTAGCGCCCAGCTGGCTGATGCGATGGCCGCAGCGGGAGCAGCTCTCGCCACCCTTACCGTGAACCCGGAAGAACTTGCGATCCTGCTTGGACTCGTCGTAGTCAGGATTGGCGAGGATGGTTGCAATGCTCCGCTCAAGTACCAGCGGAATTGCCGCGTAAAGAGCCTCTTCCTCACCCGGTTTTAGTGTGGCGCGGCGGCGCAGCGGGAGCAGCTTTGCCTCGAAGAGGATCTCGTCCGAGTAGGCATTGCCAATCCCGGCGAGAAAAGCCTGGTTGCGGAGCAGGTCCTTCAACTCATCGCGGTACCGGCGGAGACGCTTCCGAAAGGCCTCCAGGGCTTCTTGGCGAAGACTGTCCGCCTCCGGTCCTTGGCCTGCCCAGGCGGGTACTCTCTGCTCGGGGTCGGCAGTCCAGTAGATCCTGCCCATGTCCCGGAAGTCCAGATAACGCAGCTCTTCCCCTTGGTCCAGGCGGAGCGAGAACACATGGGTGGCCGGCAGCTTCTGGTCTTCTGGAGCGAGCTGCAGGCGGCCCCCGAGCATGGGATTGATGACCAGGTGGCGGCGATCGTCCCCCCGCATCAGCTCCAAGTCGAAGATCAGGTGCTTGCCCCGCCGCCAGAGGCCGGCCAACCGGCGGAACGGGAGTTCGTGGGCGAAGCTCTCCGCCGGGTAGCGGAGCATGTGAGCCTTCTGCGGGTTGATCTCGACGGCTGTGACCAGCCGGCCCTCCAGACGCGGACCGAGCTGCCGCCTCAGCGCCTCCAGCTCCGGCAGCTCAGGCATGTGTGAACTGTAGGCGAGCTCGGGAAGAGTTCTTAGTGGAATGAGATTGGATAGGTTCACCGAGAAGGCACAGGAGGCGCTGCAGGGCGCCGCCGGGCTGGCCCAAGACCAGGGCCAGCAAGCGGTTTCGCCTGAACACCTGCTGCTAACGCTGCTGCGGCAGACCGACGGCATCGCCGCACCGCTGCTGGATGCGGCCGGCGCCTCCCGCACGGCCCTGGAGCCGGCGCTCGTCTCGGAGCTGGCGCGTCTGCCCAAAGTGAGCGGCGGCCAGCCCTATCTGGCGCCCGAGCTGGAGCGGGCGCTGCAGACCGCCGAGCGGGAGGCACAGGGTCTCAAGGATGACTACGTCTCGACCGAGCATCTGGTCCTGGCGCTGGTCGACCGACCGATCTTGAAGCGTACCGGGCTCAGCCGGGACAAGCTGCTGGCGGCGCTCAAGTCCGTCAGGGGCAGTCAGCGCGTCACCGACCAAAACCCTGAATCCAAGTACCAGGCGCTGGAGCGCTACGGCCGCGACCTGACGGCGCTGGCGGCCGCCGGCAAGCTCGATCCGGTCATCGGCCGGGACGAGGAGATCCGCCGGGTCATCCAGGTGCTGAGCCGCCGGACCAAGAACAACCCGGTGCTCATCGGGGAGCCCGGTGTGGGCAAGACAGCAGTCGCTGAAGGGTTGGCCCAGCGGATCGCCGCGGGCGACGCCCCCGAGAGTCTGAAGGGCCGCAAGGTGGTCGCGCTGGATCTCGGCGCACTCATCGCGGGCACCAAGTACAGGGGTGAGTTCGAAGATCGCCTGAAGGCGGTGCTGAAGGAGGTGACCTCCAGCGAGGGCGGCGTGATCCTCTTCATCGACGAGCTGCACACTCTGGTTGGCGCCGGTGCGGCGGAGGGCGCCATGGACGCTGCCAACCTGCTGAAGCCCGCGTTGGCTCGCGGCGAGCTGCGAGCGATCGGCGCCACCACCCTTGACGAGTACCGCAAGCACATCGAGAAGGACGCAGCGCTGGAGCGCCGTTTCCAGCCGGTGCTGGTCGACCAGCCCAGCGTGGAGGACACCATCTCCATCCTGCGCGGCCTGCGCGAGCGCTATGAGGTTCACCACGGCGTTCGCATCAAGGACTCCGCTCTGGTCGCCGCGGCGGTGCTCTCCAACCGCTATCTGACCGACCGCTTCCTGCCCGACAAGGCCATCGACCTGATGGACGAAGCGGCCGCACGACTGCGCATGGAGATAGATTCGCTGCCGGTCGAGCTCGACGAGCTGGAGCGCCAGGCGCGGCAGCTCGAGATCGAGAGGCAGGCCCTGTTGAAAGAGACTGACCGGGCTTCACGAGATCGGCTGGCGGCGCTGGAGCGCACGCTGGCCCAGGTGGGCGAGGAGCGCAACGCGCTACGGGCGCGCTGGGAGCGCGAGAAGGAGGTCATCGGTCGCATCCGCGACCTCAAGGGCAAGGTGGAGGAGACGCGGCAGGAAGCTGAGCGCGCCGAGCGCGCGGCCGATTTCGAGCGGGCCGCGCGGCTCAAGTACGGCGAAGCCGTGGAGATCCAAAAGCAGCTGGACCGGGCCAACGAGGAGCTGGCGGAGCTCCAGCGCACAGGCGCTTTGCTGAAGGAGGAGGTGACGGAGGACGACATCGCAGCCGTCGTCGCCAAGTGGACGGGCATCCCAGTCAGCCGCCTGCTGGAAGGCGAGATCCAAAAGCTGCTCCATATGGAAGACCGCCTGCACGACCGCGTGGTCGCCCAGGATGAGGCTGTGGAGGCGGTGGCCAGCGCCGTGCGTCGGTCGCGCTCAGGCATCGCCGACCCCAACCGGCCGGTCGGCTCCTTCATCTTCCTGGGCCCCACGGGTGTGGGCAAGACCGAGCTGGCGCGGGCGCTGGCGGAGTACCTCTTCGACGACGAGCAGGCCTTGATCCGGCTTGACATGTCGGAGTATCAGGAGAAGCACACGGTGGCGCGCTTGCTCGGCGCCCCGCCGGGCTACGTCGGCTACGACGAGGGCGGCCAGCTGACGGAGGCCGTGCGGCGGCGCCCCTACTGCGTGATTCTCCTGGACGAGATCGAGAAGGCGCATCCTGACGTCTTCAACGTGCTGCTCCAGCTGCTCGACGACGGGCGCCTGACCGACGGTCAGGGCCGGACAGTCGACTTCCGCAACACAGTGCTGATCATGACCTCGAACTTGGGCAGCCACGTCATCCAGGAGCTCTCTCGGCAGCCGTTCGAGGCTGTCCAGACAGCTGTACTTGAGGTTCTGCGCGATCACTTCCGGCCCGAGTTCCTGAACCGCGTGGACGAGATCATCGTGTTTCGGGCGCTCTCGCGGGAACAGCTGGCCACCATCGTCGACATCCAGCTGGATCGACTGCGCCGCCGGCTGGCCGAACGCAAGCAGGGACTCGTGCTGACCGACGCGGCCCGTCAGCTGCTGGCCGAGCGCGGCTGGGATCCCGCCTACGGCGCCCGGCCGCTGAAACGAACCATCCAGAAGCTGATCCAGGACCAGCTGGCGCTGCGGCTTCTGCAGGGCGAGTTCAAAGAGGGTGACACAGTCGAGGTGGATGTCCAGGACGGCGAGCTCGTCTTCCAAGCCTTGGCGCCGGCCCTGGCCGCCGATGCCTAGGCCGAGAAGGCAACCGCACAGGGGCCACTGAGACAGGACGCGACGGGCAGCCGCGTCTCGTCGACCTGAGCCGGCGCCTTAGAGTCATCTCCATGCCAATGAGCCAGCTCGGCCGAGCGGCCGCCCTGGGTGCGGCGGGCGGCCTGCGGAGCTTCCTGCCGCTGGCGGCACTGGGCGCTCGCGGCACTCTCGGCCGGCCCTGGCTTGCTCGCGGGTTGGCGGTACTCGCCGGCGGCGAACTGATCGGCGATAAGTTGCCGGCGACGCCGAGCCGTCTCGCCGGACCGGCGCTGGCCGGACGAGCGGTCAATGCCGGTCTGGCCGGAGCCCGCCTGGCCGGGCCAACGGGGGCGTTGTTCGCAGTGCTGGCGTCAGCTGCCACCGCTTACGGTGGCTACCACGCTCGGCGGCGGCTGACCGAGATCACGAGGCTGCCAGATTGGGCGGTTGCGCTGGCCGAAGACAGCCTCGCCCTGGCCCTGGCCGGTGTCGGGAGTCGGACTGAGCAGCGTCGGTAGCGACGGCCGACCGCGGCTCGCTCGTCACTCGCCGGTGAAGGCGACAGCTTCGATCTCGACCAGCATGCGGGGGTCGAGCAGCTGGGCCACCACCACCATCGTGGCTGCCGGGCGGATACCGCCAAACATCTCGCCGTGGGCCCGGCCGACCGCCTCCCAGTTCTCGCTCCGTGTGATATAGATACGGGTCTGCACCACCTGGTCGAGGCGGGCCCCCGCGTCGGCAAGGGCCGCGCCGATCTTGCGCAGCGCCTCGCGGGCCTGGTCGTACGCATCATCGCCGACCATGCTCCCGGTTCCGTCCACGGCGGTTGTGCCCGCGGTGGTCACCCAGCCCCCAGCCCGGACGGCGGCCGAAAAGCCGATCGCGGGGGCGTATGGGGATGGGGATGGAACGCGGCTTTCACTCATCTGAGCACCCCCTCATCCGCCGGCGGTGCGGCTGGCGGAAGGGCCGGGATTCGAACCCGGGAGGCAGTTTCAGACCACCTACCCGCTTAGCAGGCGGGCGCTTTCGACCACTCAGCCACCCTTCCATAGAGAGCTTTGACCCGGCTCAGTCTACGGGCTGGCCAGCCTGGCGACCCCCATCCCGGCGGGTCCCCTCCCGGGACGCCGCTCGGTGTCACTCCTCGTCGTCCAGCTCCACCCTGAGCTCCTCAGCCGGGTCCTCGTCCAGTTGGTTGTGCAGCTCGCCGCAGTCGGCACAGCGGTAGTACTCACCGAGGAAGGTTTTCTGCCAGACGCCGTAGCTCACATCGCCGGGCTCGTCGACGAGCACTTCCTGCTCCAGCTTCCAGACCACCTGCTCCCAGCTGCCCCGCTCACTCGGGAGCTTCTCACTGAGGACAATCAGGCAGTAGGGGCCCGGATCTCCCCAGAGCATCGAGACCTCGCCCAGTCGGTCTTCTTCACCGTCCAGGATCGACCACTGCTCGCCCGAGCGCGACCGGTGGGAACGGACGAGCCGCAGGCCTTGCCAGAAGCGTTCGGCAGCTTCCCGCTCGGCCTTGTCGTGCTCGGCCTGCGCCTCCTGAAACGCGCCCCACATTCGCATCAGATGGTTGCGGAAGCGGTGGTAGGTCTCCAGCAGGCGCTTGTCGTGCTTGGGCGAGCCCAGGATCTTTTCGAAGCTGTGCTCGAAGGCCGACTCGACCCGCTCCTGGCGATCGACCAGATCACCCGCCCAGTTCTCGTCCTCGGAGACCCGCATCGACTCGTTGAGCACCACCTCGAAGTCGAGCCAGTCCTGGCCGAACTCAGGCACAAAGACCTGCTCCACGATGTCGGCCAACCGATGCTTCTCCAGCAGCGCCGGGGTGACCCGGGTGCGGGCGTGCGGCCAGCCCTTCCAGCCCATCACGTTGTGAATCCAGTAGTCGAAGATCGTGACTCCGTACTGGAGCGCCGCCGGGGAACGCCAGATGTCGTCGGGCCAGCTGCGGCGGCCGGCCCGAACCTTGTTGTAGAGCGAGATGATCTGCTCGTCGTCCAGATACTGACTCTCCATCAGCCTCGCGCTCCCTCCGGCCGCCCCTGCGTGCCATCCCCAAACACGTGGCGTCATTCTAGGAATAGCCGCTTCGGACCGGGCGGTAGTATCCCTCAGCGACACATGGCACCGGCCCCCTTCACACCCGATCAGGTCCAGCGTTACGCCCGTCACCTCATCCTGCCCGAGGTTGGCGGCGCCGGCCAGCGCAAGCTGCTGAACACCAGCGTCCTGCTCTTGGGAGCGGGAGGTCTGGGCAGCCCGGCAGCGCTCTACTTGGCGGCGGCCGGCGTGGGCCGGCTCGGCATAGTCGACTTCGACGACGTCGACGCGAGCAATCTCCAGCGCCAGATCCTGCACGGCGTGGCCGACCTGGGCCGGCCCAAGGTCGATTCGGCCGAAGATGCGATCCGCGCGATCAACCCTGATGTCGAGGTCGTGAGGCACTCGCTTCACCTCAACTCCGAGAACGCGCTCGACGTATTCAGGCCCTACGACGTCATAGTCGACGGCACCGACAACTTCCCCACGCGCTACCTCAGCAACGACGCCGCCTTCTTCCTGGCCAAGCCACTGGTGCATGGCGCCATCTTCCGCTTCGAGGGCCAGATGACGATGTTTGAGGCTGCCAAGGGCACCGGCTGCTACCGCTGCCTGTTCCCGACGCCGCCTCCGCCGGGAGCCGTTGCCAGCTGCGCTGAAGCCGGCGTATTCGGTGTCCTGCCCGGCATCATCGGCTCGTTGATGGCCTTCGAGACCATCAAGCTGGTGCTCGGCATCGGGGAGACGTTGGTCGGCCGGCTGCTCATCTTCGAAGGCTATGACATGAGCTTCCGGCGCGTCAACCTGCGCCGCGACCCGCGCTGCCCGCTCTGCGGCGACGAGCCGAGCGTGACGGGCCTGATCGACTACGAGAACTTCTGCGGAATGACGGCCGCAGAGCCGTCGGTCAGCCTCGCTCCGGCCGAACTCGCCGCACGCTAGGCCTAGAGGTGCGGCCGAAAAGCCCGTCCGGATCTTGGGCGCCCATGTGGGCCATCTCCGGCGTCGCCTCCTGCGCTCCTCGCTGGGCGTATTTCGAATACGCTCACTGCGGTGCTCGTCGGCTCCTTGGATCTGACCCACCTGGCCACCCAATCTCTCGGCCGGGTTCCCGGCCGCACCTCTTGAGGTGCGGCCGAAAAACCCGTCCGGATCTCTAGGGCGAGGGTGATTCAGCTCGATCGTCTCGACACGACGGCACTCAGCCGGGTGCGCCGGAGCATCCGCGCGCTCGAGTCGGTCCTGGTTGCCTATTCCGGTGGGGTCGACTCGAGCTTGCTGCTGAAGCTGGCCCTGGAGGAACTCGGACCTGAGCGGGCCCGGGCGGCGCTGGCCTCCTCGCCCGCCTATCCGGCGGCTGAGCAGCAGGCGGCCAGAGACCTGGCTCGATCACTCGGCGCCCGGCTGATCGAGGTGGACACACACGAGGTGGAGCTGAGGGCCTACCGCGAGAACCGGCCCGATCGCTGCTTTCACTGCAAAGAAGAGCTCTTCGAAACCCTGGCGCCCATCCAAGCCGAGCTCGGCCTACGCCATCTCGCCTACGGAGCCACTGCCGATGACGTGGCTGACCACCGCCCCGGCCACGCCTCGGCGGTGCGGCGGCAGGTCCGCTTCCCCCTCTTGGAAGCAGGCCTTGACAAGGCGGCCATCCGGGCCGCCGCGCGGGAGTTGGGGCTGCCCAACTGGGACAAGCCCTCATTCGCCTGCCTCTCGTCGCGGGTGCCCCATGGTACCGAGGTGACGCCGCAGATCTTGGCCCGGATCGGCGCTGCTGAAGCCGGCCTCTTGGGGCTGGGCTTCCGCCAGGTGCGGGTCAGGCACCATGGCGAAGTGGCCAGGATCGAGGTGGCGGTGGAGGAGATGGCGCGGGCCCTGAATCTGCGCCAGCAGGTGGTCGAGGCCGTCGTCAGCGCGGGCTATACGTTCGTGGCCCTCGACCTTCAGGGCTACGCCACCGGCAGCTTGAACCGCACCTGGAAGCCCCAAAGCTCCCGCACCCGCTAGCCCGCGCCGCCGAGGCACTACCCGAGCGCGCCGGCTCGGAGCCTGCGCCGCATAATGGGCGGGCTTTGGAGCAGCCCATCCTCTACGCCGAGCAGACCTGGCGCTCGCAGCGCATCATGGTCATTGCGCTCCTCGCCTTCGGCGTGGTTGGCGGCGCCGCCTCGCTCCTGCTGCCTGCCTTTCGAAACGTCGCCCCCTACGACCTGGCAGGATTCAAGGTCCAGAGCTACTTCATCTACGCGATCTACATCCCGCTCGGCCTGCTCGTGCTGGTCTTCCTACTCACCTATCGCTGGCGCAGCCGGGTGGAGCTGCTGCCGGAGGGCTTCAGGGTGAGAAATCTGATCCGCAGCACCTTCATCCCCTACGAGCTGGTCCGCACCGCCCGAGTCAACCCGCTGTACCGCCACTTCGAGGGTGCGCGCAAGCGCTACCTACGCAGCGGCCCGGCCCGCGCTCTCGGCCCCAAGCCGGCGGTATTCATCCGCTTGCGCTCCCAGGACGACCGCTTCCCAGCGCTGCAGAAACGGCTGGGAGCGCGGCTGATGGAGGGCGAGATCCTGGCCCTGCCCGTTCCTGATCCTGACGGCCTGGCGCTCGACCTTTCGGCCCGAATCCCCAGGGCCGGAGCTGTCAACCGCGGCGGCCAGAGGCGGCCCAAGCGCTCTCGGTGAGCGGCAGAGGCGGAGCTGCCGCCGACCGGTCAGCCGTTCCGGCGACCGAGGCGCCGGCTTCGGCCGGCATCGCGCCACTCTCTGCCGCATTCGACAGCGGCGGCAACCGGCTGCTGCGCTGGCTGGGCCTGGCCGGTGCTGACGTGCTTCTCCTCGGCGGCCTGTTCCTGGTGGCGTTCGTCCTGCGGGCCTTCAGCCCGCTTATGCCCGATGTGCTGACAGGTCACCTTGACAGACCGCCGGTGAGCAACTGTGTCCACGGCACGCCGGTGGACGCCACCTCTCAGCCCGGCACGCTCTGCGGCCTCTCCTATCCCTACCAGCGCAATACGCAAGCGGCGGGTCTTCCTGCCTCACCACCGGAGGGTGAGGTATTCGACGAGATCTACTTCGGCGTCTTCGCGCATAACGACCTGAAGGGGATCGCCTATTTCGACCCGGAGCCGCCACTGGCGAAGGAGGTGATCGCCGCGGGCGAGCTGCTGGACGGCTGGTGGCTCAAGACCTTCGGCGGCGGCCAGGGTGACTACGCCGACCTGGGCTTCAACCCGGTCGGCTGGCGCCTGGCCAGCCTCGCCTTCGGCACCCTCTGCGTGCCGCTCATGTACCTGCTTGCGCTGCAGCTCTGGCGGGACCGTCGCTTCGCGTTCGCCGCCGGCTTTCTGACCTGCTTCGATGGCATGTTCTTCGTCCAGTCGCGGATCGGGATGATCGACATCATCCCCATCTTCTTGATCCTGCTGGCCTACACACTCTTCGCGCTGCACCTGCGCAGCCGCAGCCGCCGCGAGTCCTACGCCACACTGGTGGCCACGGGCGCCGTCTGCGGCCTGGCGATCTCCGCCAAGTGGATAGCGCTGGCCACACTGGCCAGCATCGTCTTGCTTCTCTTGGTCCGCGGCATCGCCAGTCTGGTAGGCGCTGAGGGCAACCGGGGGCAGGGCCGCTGGCGGCTCGGCCGACTGACGCTGCCCTACCTGCCCGGCCGCGCCAGCACCCCCAGGTACGTGCTGCTGAGTGGGTTCGCCTTCCTGGTCCTGCCGCTGGGCATCTACCTCCTGAGCTGGCTGCCGTTCTTCACGCGCGGCCAGTTCCACTCGTTGACCGATCTCATCACCTACCAGCAGCAGATCTTTCAGTACCACGCGACGCTCACGGCCACCCACCCCTACGGCTCCAAGTGGTACTCGTGGCCGTTCCTCTACCGGCCGGTCGCCTACTACTACGAGTACAAGGGCTTGGGCCTGGATCAGGCCTCGGGACAGCCGCTCGTGGCCGGGATCATCAACCTCGGCAATCCCTTCATCTGGTGGGCCAGCCTGCCCGCACTTCTGCTGCTGCCCTACTACCTGATCCGCGAGCGCAGCTGGGCGGCCGCGGTGATCCTACTGGGCTTCTTGACGCAGTACCTGCCCTGGGCGCGCATCACGCGCGTCCTCTTCCTCTATCACATGTTCGGCGGCCTGATCTTCATGGTGCTGGCGCTGGCCTTCGTGCTGGCTCGCTTGAGCCGCCAGCCCGGTCGCCGCTGGCTGCTCCCTGCCTATCTCACTGTGGCGGGGCTCGGCTTCGCCTACTTCTATCCTGCTTGGACGGGACTGCCGATCTCCTACCCGGCTTACTTCAGCGGCTTTCCAGCGGGAAAGATGTGGTTCCCGAGCTGGATCTGAGCGTCGGGCGCCGGCGGCCGCGAATGCTGGCCCCGGTGGCAGGGGCTGCCGTGGTTGTGGTCCTGGGATTGCTGCTTGTGCTCGCTCATCTGGCGGTCATTGTCGCCCTGCTGGCCATGGTTGTGGCCGGCGCCGGCCTGACCTTCCTGAGCGATCTCCGGCTCAGCTTGGAGGAGCGGATGGCCTACGGCGCTGTGGTGGGCCCCCTCGTCGTGGCCCTGGCCCAATGCCTACTCTCCCTTGTCGGGGGCCTGACCCTGGGAACGGCGCTGGGCGGACTCGGCTTGGCGCTGGCCGCGGGGAGCGCGGGCTGGTATCGCGGTCGTCGGCTTCTCAGCTCGGAATGGGTGGATGCGCGGGAGCGGTGGGGCCGGCTGGAGGCATGGCCCCTGCTTCTGCTGCTGCTGGTGTGCTGGCCATACACCATCTTGCTGCTGGCCCGGGCCTACCAGGTGGTCGACGGATCGCTGCTGGTCGGCAACATCGGCGTCTACGGTGATTGGGCTGCGCATCTCACCTATGCGGGCTCCTTCGCCTATGGCGACAACTTGCCGCCCCGCTCGCCGATCGCTCCCGACCAGCGGCTGGCCTATCCGTTTCTGGTCGACTTCCTGGCCGCCGGCCTGGTGCCGCTCGGCGCTTCCCTGACCGCCTCACTGGTCTGGAGCAGCGGGCTGCTCGGCCTGGCCTTCCCCGCTGTCATGTACACAGCCGGCCGGCGCCTGGTCGGAAGCTCGCTCGGCGGCGCGCTGGGAACGCTTGTCTTCCTGCTGAGCGGCGGCCTGGGCTTCGTGCGGGTGGCGGGCGACGTGGCGCACACGGGGCTCGGCGCTCTGGCGCACCTCAGTCGGCTCAGCACTCAGGATCCGGAGGCCAACCTGCAGTGGCTGAACCCCGTCCTCGGCTGGCTTCTACCCCAGCGGTCGGTGCTGCTCGGCTTCCCGCTCGCCCTGCTGCTCCTGTCGCTTCTCTGGCGCGCGCTCGAAGACCGAGGGCCCACTGCCCGGCAGGCCTTCGGCTTTGCCGGCGTTCTCGCGGGCCTGCTGCCGCTCGCCCACCTGCACGCCTACGGGACTGTACTGGTCCTCGCCGCGTTCTGGGCGGTGTTCGAGCGGCGCCGGGAATGGCTGACCTTCTTCGTGCCTGCCCTGCTGCTCGGCCTGCCCCAGGTTGCCTGGCTCGCGACCGGGGCCGGCGGCCAGCCGCGCTGGCAGATCTGGTGGCTGGCCGATACCGGCGGCCACGCCGACGGGCCGCTCTGGTTCTGGCTCAAGAACCTGGGGCTGTTCGTCCCGCTCCTGCTGGCAGCCTTCCTCTGGCGGCCGGCGCTGCCGGCCCAGAGCCGGCTCCGGCTGGCGCCGATCTGGCTCTGGTTCCTGATCCCCAACCTGCTTGTCTTCCAGCCCTGGGACTGGGACAACACGAAGTTCTTCGCCTACTGGGCTCTTCTCGGCTCGCTGGTGATCGGTGCGCTGCTCGCCCGTCTCCTCAGCCGGGGCAGGCTGGGACCTGTGGTGGCTGCTGTCTGCTTCGTGCTCCTGGTGCTCTCCGGGGGGTTGGACCTGGCCAGGTCGCTTGACCAGCCGCTGAACCAAGCCCAGTTCGCCGATCGGGGCGGCCTGGAGACCGCCGCCTGGGTGCGGACGAACACCGATCGGCACGCCATCTTCCTGGTCGCCCCTGAGCACAACGAGCCGGTGCCGGCGCTGGCCGGTCGGAGCGTGGCCGCCGGCTATCCCGGCTGGCTCTGGTCCTACGGCATCCCTGACTGGCAGCGGCGGGCGGCAGACGCCGATCGCATGCTCCGGGGGGATCCGGAGACACCGGCACTGCTTCGGCGCTACCACGTCAGCTACGTGGTCCTGGGTCCTCAGGAACTCGGCGGGCACCAGGCCAACGCGGCCTACTGGAACAGTGCCGCTCTGCGCGTCTATGCCAACAGCACCTACACCGTCTACCGGATCGTCGGCACCGGCTGAGCCGGCGGCCGGGCAGCGGCCGGGCATCGCGCCTCCACCGGAGTGGCTCCTGGCCGGCCTCGTGGTGCTGCTGGGGCTGGCGCTGCGGCTGCACGACTACACGCTCGCCCCTGGCTTCACCGACAACGCCGACGAGGTGCAGTTCACGTGGGCTGGTCTGAACCTGCTGCTCCATGGGGACGCCTACACGTGGTCCTACTTTCCCGGCTACGCGAGCTACACCCGGTTCGACGCCTTCGGCACCAACTATCCCCTGGTTCATCATTGGCTGGACCACCCGCCGCTGTTCTCCTATCTCATGGGCGGCTGGGCGCTGCTGGCCGGCAGCCGCGACATGGCGTCGACAGGCCCCGAGGTGGTGAGGCTGCCACCCATCCTGCTCAGCACGGCAGCGGTTCTGCTTACCTACTTGCTGGGGCGCCGGCTGCTGGGTCGCTGGGCGGCACTGGTTGGCGCCGCCCTGCTGGCAGTGACTCCGGCCGCGGTGCTGCTCGGCCGGGAAGCCGAACCCGAGGCGCTGCTCGCCGTGCTCTTCCTGCTGGCGCTCTGGGCCGGTGTGCTCAGCAGCGAGGGGAAGGCGGGCAGGTGGGTCCTGCCTCTGCTGCTCGGCTGCTGCCTGCTGGCGCCGCTGGCCAAGGTTTCGGGCATAGCGGTTGCCGGCAGCCTGGCGATCAGCCTCCTGACCTGCGGCCGCTGGCGGGTCGCTCTGGCGGCGGCTGCCGCCGGCGCCGCCGGCCTGCTGCTCTGGCTGCTCTACGGAGCTCTGATCGATTGGCAGCTCTTCCTGCACATCACCCAGCTCCAGGCCCAGAACCGGCGGGGAGTGCTCACGGGCTTCGACTTGATTCAGTCGGTCGCCGGCGTGAATCGCCGGCTGCGCGACGGCTGGTGGCTCCTCGGCTGGATGGGACTGGCGGCGCTCAGCGTGGGCCGGGGCCGGGCGGCGCTCTTCCTCGCCTGGCCCGCTATCGCCTATGCCGGCGCGATTGCGCTGCTGGCCGGCGAGCAGAACACGCAGCAGTACGGCTGGTACAAGTGGATGGTCTATCCGGAGGTGTACTTGGCGGCTGGCTGGCTGGCCTGGCAGGCCTTCCGTCGCCGGTCGCTGCCGCTGACCCTGCTGCTGCTCCTGACCGGCTGGGCGACCGCTACCAACTGGTGGCTCGGCGGTGGCGAGGAGTGGACTCCCGCTCCGCTTCTGCTGGCACTGCTCCTGGCGTTACCTGTCCTGGCCGCGGCGCTGGCCGCCTGGCGGCCCCGGCCGCCTTATCCCAAAGCTGCCCGCATCCTGATCGGGGCGGCGCTAAGCATGGCGCTCCTGGGCAGCGCAATCCAAAGCTTCGGGGTGGCGGCTCTTTACACCCGGCTCTAGCGCTCACCCGCACGAGGGCAGGGTCAAGGCTGATCGAGCTTGGCCGAGCGCCCCGCCGGCCATAACCAACCGTTCTGCTGACAAAGGCAGCCCGAGGGGCGTACTGTTACGGCCCAAAGTTATAAAGACAGCCCGGCACTGACGGTTTCCCCCTGTTTTGGCCCACCGAGGCGGGTCGAAACTTGCTATGATGGCAGTTCGTGCTCGTCAGCTCGCTGATCCCACCCCCGAGTTTGGCGCGCCCTTTGCACCTTAGGAGGCTGCCGCTTTGATGATCTCTGAGATGAAGGCTCCCGCGCGTCTCTCCTATGGCCAGATCCCCAACCTGGTTGAGCTCGAAGACCTGATCTCAACTCAGATCGAGTCCTTCCGGTGGTTCCGGTCTGAGGGGCTCCGCGAGCTCTTCGACGAGATAAACCCGATCACCGATTACACGGGCAAGAACTTCGAGCTGCGCTTTCTCGACTACGAGTTCGGCGTGCCCAAGTTCTCGGTCGAGGAATGCCGCAACCGTGACATGACCTACGCGGCGCCGCTTCGGATCAGGACCCGGCTCACCATCAAGGAGACGGGTGAGATCAAGGAGTCAGAGGTCTATATGGGCGACTTCGCCATGATGACCGATGAGGGCACCTTCATCGTGAACGGAACCGAGCGGGTGGTTGTCTCCCAGCTCGTCCGCTCCCCCGGCGTCTACTTCACCGCCAGCGAGGACCTGGCCACCGGTCGCCGGCTCTTTGCCGCCAAGTTGATTCCCAACCGCGGCGCCTGGCTGGAGATCGAGTCCTCGACCAAGGATCTGTTGACAGCCAAGATCGACCGCAAGCGCAAGCTGCCGGTGACCGCCCTGCTGAAGGCGCTCGAGCTGCCCCAGCTGGCGGGCACGGAGAACGACCGCGAGGCGCAGAAGCGTGCCTTCCGGGAGCTGTTCGGCGACGTGGACACCGACGCGGAGCACCCGTATTTGGACGCGACCTTTGACAAGGACCCCACCACGCGGACCGAGGATGCCCTGCTGGAGCTGTACCGGCGAGTTCGCCCGGGCGATCCGCCCAGCGTCGACAACGCCCGCACGCTGCTCCAGAGCCTGTTCTTCAGCTCCCGCCGCTTCGACCTGGGCCGGGTCGGCCGCTACAAGGTCGACAAGCGACTGGGCAGGGACAAGGAGGACATCGAGGAGCGGGTTCAGAATCGCGATCTGCGCATCCTGGAGAAGGGCGACTTCATAGCCATCCTGCGCAAGCTCATCGAGCTCAACAACGCCTCGCCCGAGAAGCAGATCGCCGATGACATCGACCACCTCGGCAATCGCCGGGTGCGCGCGGTGGGCGAGCTGCTCCAGAACCAGTTCCGGATGGGCCTGATCCGCATGGAGCGGATCATCAAGGAGCGGATGACCATCTCGGATCCGAACACGGTCACCGCCGCCTCCCTGATCAACGCCCGGCCGGTGGTGGCCGCGATCAAGGAGTTCTTCGGTTCCAGCCAGCTTTCCACGTTCATGGACCAGATCAATCCGCTGGCCGAGCTGACGCACAAGCGTCGCATCTCGGCGCTCGGCCCGGGCGGCCTCTCCCGCGAGCGGGCCGGCCTCGTCGTCCGCGACGTGCATCACAGCCACTACGGCCGGATCTGTCCGATCGAGACGCCCGAGGGCCCCAACATCGGCCTCATCGGCTCGCTGGCGACCTACGCCAAGGTCAACAAGTACGGATTCGTGGAGACGCCGTTTCGACGCGTCTACAGCCGCCTCAACGTCAGCGGCGAAGCTGATCTGCTCGAGGGCCGCACGCTGCGCCGGCCTGCGCTGGACGGCAAGGGCAAGGAAGTCCTGCCCACGGGGGCGGTGCTCGAAGCGAGCTCGGGAGAGAAGCTGAAGAAGGGCGGTGTGCAGTCGGTTGACATCGTGGCCTGGGCTTCGCCTCAGGTCGTCTACCTCTCGGCCGACGAGGAGGACCTCTACAACATCGCTCAGGCCAACGTGGCCCTGAACGCGGATGGCACTTTCAAGGACGTCAGGACCCCATCGCGTTCGCGCGGCCACTTTGCCGTGACCGACGTGACCAGCATCCAGTACATGGACGTCTCCCCCAAGCAGATAGTCTCCGTCGCCACCGCGATGATCCCCTTCCTGGAGCACGACGATGCCAACCGTGCCCTCATGGGCGCCAACATGCAGAAGCAGGCGGTGCCTCTGATGGTCACCGAGTCGCCGATGGTTGGCACCGGCGTCGAGCACTATGCCGCCAAGTACTCGGGCGAGGTCATCGTTTCGGACGTGGCCGGGACCGTCGTCGACGTGGCCAACCCGCTGGAGCTGAGGGGCATCCACGCCACCCCGATCTTCGAGATTGTGGTGAGGCCGGAGGATGGTTCGCCTGACCATCGCTTCCCGCTTCAGAAGTTCTACCGCTCGAACCAGGGCACCTGCCTGAACCACCGGGTGCTGGTCAAGGCAGGCCAGAAGGTGCAGCGGGGCGACCTGCTGGCCGACGGTCCTGCCATCGACAACGGTGAGATGGCGCTCGGCCGGAACGTGCTGGTCGCCTTCATGCCCTGGGAGGGCTACAACTTCGAGGACGCGATCCTGCTCTCGCAGTCGATCGTCCAGGAGGACAAGTACACCTCCATCCATATCGAGGAGTTCGAGATCGAGGCCCGGGAGACCAAGCTGGGTCCGGAAGAGATCACGCGCGACATCCCCAACGTGGCCGACGATGCGCTACGGAACCTGGACGAGCGCGGCATCGTCTACATAGGGGCCGAGCTCGAGCAGGGCGACCTGCTGGTGGGCAAGATCACGCCCAAGGGCGAGACCGAACTCTCGGCCGAAGAGCGTCTGCTACGGGCCATCTTCGGCGAGAAGGCGCGGGAGGTCCGCGACTCCAGCCTCCGCGTGCCGCACGGTGAGCGCGGTGTGGTGGTCGACGTCAAGGTCTTCAGCCGCGAAGCGAAGGACGAGCTGCCGCCCGGAGTGACCGAGCTGGTCAGGGTCTACATCGCCCAGAAGCGGAAGATCTCGTCGGGCGACAAGATGGCCGGCCGCCACGGCAACAAGGGCGTCGTGTCCCGCGTCATGCCGATCGAGGACATGCCGTTCCTGCCCGACGGCACACCTGTCGAGATAGTGCTCAATCCGCTGGGTGTGCCCAGCCGGATGAACCTGGGCCAGGTTCTGGAGACGCATCTGGGCTGGGTGTCGAAAGCACTCGGCCAGAAGATAGCCACGCCAGTCTTCGACGGCGCTCGCCTGGAGACCATCGAGGAGGAGCTGGCGGCCCAGGGCCTGCCCCGCAGCGGCAAGGTGAGGCTGCGCGACGGCCGCTCCGGCGTCGACTTCGACCAGGAAGTGACTGTGGGCTGGGTCTATATGCTCAAGCTGCATCACCTGGTCGAGGACAAGATCCACGCCCGCTCGACGGGCCCCTACAGCTTGGTGACCCAGCAGCCGCTGGGCGGCAAGGCTCAGTTCGGCGGCCAGCGCTTTGGTGAGATGGAGGTTTGGGCGCTGGAGGCGTACGGCGCCGCCCACGTCCTCCAGGAGATCCTGACAGTCAAGTCCGACGACATAGTCGGCCGGGTCAAGGCTTATGAGGCAGTGGTCAAGGGCGACAACACGCTGGAGGCC
Organism: Candidatus Dormiibacter sp.; assembly: GCF_050999135.1. NCBI lineage: Bacteria > Bacillati > Candidatus Dormiibacterota > Candidatus Dormibacteria > Candidatus Dormibacterales > Candidatus Dormibacteraceae > Candidatus Dormiibacter > Candidatus Dormiibacter sp. Next base: position 27,546 of record NZ_JBPCPN010000046.1, read on the forward strand.
AGCATCCCGGAGAGCTTCCGAGTGCTCGTGAAGGAGCTCCAGGGTCTCGCGCTCGGCGTGGAGATCCTGAGCGAAAACGAGCAGCAGATAGTGCTCAACGAAGAGGACATGCCGGAGCTGCCGATCGATCTCGGCATCAGCCTGGAGAGGCTGGAGCTGGGCGAGGACGCCGGCGAATGAGAGCAGTCAAGACACGTCCCGGCCGCTCACTGCAAAGAGGAGATAACTAGGCTTGTTGAAGCTCGAGAACTTCGACGCCCTGCGGCTTTCGCTGGCTTCGCCCGATGTGATCCTTTCCTGGTCGCACGGCGAGGTCACGAAGCCGGAGACGATCAATTACAGGACACTGCGCCCCGAGCGGGACGGGCTTTTCTGCGAGCGCATCTTCGGCCCCACCCGGGACTGGGAATGCCACTGCGGCAAGTACAAGCGTTACAGGTACAAGGGCATCATCTGCGACAAGTGCGGGGTCGAGGTGACCCGCAGCAAGGTCCGGCGCGAGCGGATGGGACACATCAAGCTCGCCTCGCCGGTCAGCCACGTCTGGTACTTCAAGGGCATTCCCAGCCGGATGGGTCTGCTTTTGGACATGTCACCACGCAACCTGGAAAAGGTGCTCTACTTCGCCAACTACATAGTCACCGATGTTGACGAGGCGGCGCGCACCGCTTTCCTCAATAGTTTGAACCTCGACAGCGACGAGGAGGCAGCCCGCCTGCGGGGTGATGTGGAGGCCAAGGCGAGTGAGATCCGGCAGGAGCATGAGGGCAGGCTGCAGCAGCTGAAGAGCGAGGTTGAGGCCGACGTGGCGCAGCTCCGGCAGGAGTTCGAAGCCACTGAGAAATTGCTCGGCGAGCAGGCGCAGAAGGTCCAGGCAGCCATCACCAAGGGTCTGGGAACCAAGGCCAAGCGGAACTACGTGGTGGGCATCGAGGGCGAGGAGGAGGTTGTCGTCGTCAAGGGTGAGACCTTTGGCGAGGAGATGGTCGCCGGCACCCTGCGCAAGGTGCAGGAGAAGATCGAGCGCACCGAGGCCGAGCTGCGGGCTGCCCAGGAGCTGGCGCGCAACCGTTACTCGCAGGCTGAGGCGGAGCTTGCGGCGACCATCGAGGCCGCCACCGGCGGAGAGCATGCCTCCCTGGAGCAGCAGCTCGAGGTGCGCCAGCAGCAGCTACAGCAGACGCGCGAGGATCTGGAGGGACTGCATGTGAAGCAGATCCTGACCGACGCCCAGCAGCGCGAGTTCGTCGATCGTTTCGGCGGTGTCTTCAAGTCCCGGATCGGCGCCGAGGCAGTGCGCGATCTGCTGGCCCGCTTGGACCTGGACCAGGAGATGTACCAGCTCCGCGAGGAGTCCCGCACCACCAGCGGGCAGCGGCGGCAGAAGGCGATCAAGCGTCTCAAGGCGGTCGAAGACTTCCGTAAGTCAGGCGCCAGCTCGACCTGGATGGTGCTCGAGGTGCTGCCTGTCATCCCACCGGAGCTGCGGCCGATGGTCCAGCTGGACGGCGGGCGGTTCGCCACCTCGGACCTGAACGACCTCTACCGGCGCGTGATCAACCGCAACAACCGGCTGAAGCGGCTGCTCGAGCTGGGCGCTCCCGAGATCATCGTCCGCAACGAGAAGCGCATGCTCCAGGAGGCAGTCGACGCACTGGTCGACAACGGCCGCCGGGGCCGGGCCATCACAGGCACCGGTAACCGCAAGCTGAAGTCTCTCTCAGATCTGCTGAAGGGCAAGCAGGGTCGGTTCCGCCAGAACCTGCTGGGCAAGCGCGTCGACTACTCGGGTCGCTCGGTCATCGTCGTCGGGCCCGAATTGAAGCTGAACGAGTGCGGCCTGCCCAAGAAGATGGCCCTGGAGCTCTTCAAGCCGTTCGTCATGCGCGAGTTGGTGAACAAGGGCTACACCACCAACATCAAGTCAGCCAAGCGGATGGTGGAGCGCAGCAACAACGTCGTCTGGGACGTCCTCGACGAGGTCATCCACGACCATCCTGTGCTTCTGAACCGGGCCCCCACGCTGCACCGCCTGGGCATCCAGGCGTTCATGCCGGTGCTGGTCGAGGGTTCGGCCATCAGGATCCATCCGCTGGTTTGCCCCGCGTTCAACGCGGACTTCGACGGCGACCAGATGGCAGTCCATGTGCCGCTCTTCTCGGGCGCCATCGCCGAGGCTAAGAACCTCATGATGAGCTCTCGCAACATCCTCTCGGCGGCCGACGGCAACCCGGTGGTGGCGCCGCAGCAGGACATCGTCCTGGGCTGCTACTGGCTCACGGCGGCCAGGAGCCAGATGCCTGTGGGCGTGAAGGCTGCCAAGCTGCGGGCCTTCTCCGGCTCGGCCGAAGTGCTGCTCGCTTACCACGAAAACGCCATCGGCCTGCAGGACTGGGCTCGGGTCCGGGTGGGCGGCGAGCTGATAGTGACGACACCCGGCCGGGTCATCTTCAACAACGTGCTGCCGGTGGGCCGCGACCCGCTGTCGGCGGAGGACGCGCCGAGCAGCGCCGGTGAAGGCGGTGGCGAGGATCTGCAGCCGCTGGTGTACCAGAACGCCCACTTCGATCGCAAGGGCCTGCGGGGCCTGATCGCGCGGATCTTCCGCCTCTACGGCAGCGAGGTCACGGCGGAGACCGCCAACGAGATCAAGCGGCTGGGCTTCCGCTACGCGACGCGGGCCGGCTTCACCATCTCGGCTTTTGACATCCCGCACCCGCAGGACAAGGCGGAGATCCTGACCAAGACTGACAAGGAGGTCGAGGAGGTCGAGCGGATGTACCGCCGCGGCGTCATGACCGATGACGAGCGCTATCGCAAGGTGATCGAACTCTGGACCAGGGCGACCGAGGAGGTGGCCGGCGCCACCGAGGAGTCGTTCGACAAGTTCAGCCCGATCTGGATGATGATGGGCTCCGGCGCCCGGGGCACAGTCCAGCAGCTGCGCCAGCTGGCGGGCATGCGGGGCCTCATGGCCGACCCGACAGGCCGGATCATCGACCTGCCGATCAAGGCCAACTTCACAGAGGGCCTGACGGTTCTCGACTACTTCATCTCCACCCACGGCGCCCGCAAGGGTCTGGCCGACACAGCCCTTCGCACGGCGGACTCCGGCTACCTGACAAGGCGCCTGGTCGACGTGGCTCAGGACGTGATAGTGCGGGTGGAGGACTGCGGCACCAGCAACGGGATCTGGGTCCACGGCATAGGCACCGAAGGCGGCAAGGGCGACCCGATCCTGGAGAAGATCGCCGGCCGGACGGCGGCTGAAGACATCGTCACAAAGGCCGGGGAGGTCCTGGTCCGGGCGGGCGAGCCCATCAACGACTCGGCGGCGCGCCGGGCCATCGAGGCAAAGGCCGGATCGGTGCGGATCCGCTCGGTGCTCAGCTGCGAAGCCCGGGAGGGCATCTGCCGCGTCTGCTACGGTCGCAACCTGGCAACCGGAAAGCTGGTCGAGATCGGCGAGGCGGTGGGCGTGATCGCCGCCCAATCGATCGGGGAGCCGGGCACCCAGCTGACTATGCGTACGTTTCACACAGGCGGTGTCGCGGGCAAGGACATCACTCAGGGTCTGCCCCGCGTCGAGGAGCTGTTCGAGGCGCGCATTCCAAAGGGAAAGGCCCTCATCTCGGAGATCGAGGGAGAGCTCGAGGTCATCCGTCAGGACGGCAGCCGCAAGGTTCGCATCACTTCCCGCGAAGAGTTCGAGGTCTCCTATCCCGTCGAGTCCGGGATGGAGGTGGTCGTCAAGGATGGCGCCCAGGTGATGGAGGGCCAGGAACTGGCCAGGACCGAGAACGCGGTGCTCCGGACGCGACACGCCGGCAGGGTTCGGGTAGGCGCCAAGGAAATCGCCGTGTCAACTGTCGATGAGGAGGTCCGTGAATACGCGATCCCACCTGGCGAGCGGATCCGGCCGGAGCTGGAGTCGCGCGACCACAAGGACGTGCACATCAGGGCCGGCGAGCAGATCACCGAAGGGCCCATCAGCCCTCAGGAGCTGCTCCACATCCTGGGCAAGGAGGAGGTCCAGAAGTTCCTCGTCGACGAGGTGCAGAAGGTCTACCGCTCCCAGGGCGTCGACATCAATGACAAGCACATCGAGGTGATCGTCAGGCAGATGATGCGGAAGGTCCGCGTCGACTCGGCCGGCGACTCCACCCTGCTGCCCGGCGAGATCGTTTCGCAGTGGGACTACGAGGAGGCGAATAAGGCGGTTCTGGCTGAGGGCGGGGAGCCGGCAACAGCGCAGACTGTGCTGCTCGGCCTCATCAAAGCGGCCCTCAACACCAGCTCCTGGCTTTCGGCCGCCTCCTTCCAGGAGACGACCAAGGTCCTCACGGAGGCTGCTATCTCGGGCAAGATCGACCGTCTGCGGGGACTCAAGGAGAACGTGATCATCGGCAAGCTGATCCCCGCCGGAACTGGACTCGACTACTACAAGAAGCAGCGCGAACAGGCGGCACGCCTGCTCGAGGAAGAGCCCATCGACCTCGACACGCTCAGCGTGTAATACCGACTCGAGAAAGGGGCGCCTGGTCGGGCGCCCCTTTTTTCATCCGCCTTTCGCCCGGGGCTCGGGAACGCGCGTGCAGTGATCTCTGTCTCGGCCGCCTGCGTATCAGACGCATGTGGTCCTGCCAACCCGTGAAGGAGACGCTGCGCTAATGGCCATGGGGGAGCACGGCGCTGCCATCGTCGCCCTGCCCGGACTGGCGGTGGCGCTGTTCTCGTTCCTCGCGGCGGTGACCTATGGCGCCGAGAGAGGCGAGGCAGGGTGCCAGCGGCTCTTGGCCGGTCTGCAGGCATTGGGACCACTGCGAAAGCTGCCCTGCTGCTGGCGTTGATCAGCGCGACCATCCACCTGGCTCTGATTCCCGCCCACGCCGGAGAGCCGGCCACGGCGGTCCTCTTCATGCTCGACGGGCTGGGGCTGATGGCGGTTTCCGTCTGGGGCTTGCTGAAGTCGGGATGGCGCCCGGCACTCGGTCTGCTGCTCATCGCCAATCTGGCCGCCTACGCCTATTACCTGGCCGCCGGTCTGGAAACCGCCGATGCAGTTGGCCTAGGCACCAAGGCGATCGAGGCAGCGGCGCTCCTGGCGCTGGTGATCCCCCAACGCTGGAGCTTCGTAGCACTTACTGGAACTCGCCGGGAGGTGAATCACTGAGAGCCTCACCGAGCACAGTCGTCCCGTCCATCAGTTAGTCAGAGGAAAAGAAACTCAATGAATCTCGCCCGTACTTACGCAATCGTCTTTGGCGCCGTCTACACGCTGGTAGGACTGATCGGCTTCGCCGTCTCCAGCACGCTGGCGGTGGGCACGCTGATCCTCTTTCCGGTGAACGTGCTGCACAACGTGGTGCACCTGCTGGTCGGCGTCATCGGCATCGCGGCCTTCCTGACCGGCCGCTCGGTGCTGTACGCCCGCGGCATGGCAGTCCTGTTCGCAGTGCTGGCAGTGGCAGGCTTCCTGCCCACCGACAGCGCCGGCCGCTTCCTCGGCCTGGTCCCGATCGGCGGGACTGACATCGTCCTGCACGCTGCCACCGCTCTCCTGGGCGGGCTGGCGGGTTTCGCCTTCGCCAACAATCGTGAGGAGCGCGCCGTCGCGTAAGCCCGTAGGCTGCGTCAGGCAAGAGAGGGCGCTCCCGGCGGAGCGCCCTCTCTCTTTAATCGTCGTGTCGGGCTGGCCCGGACGCCCTGCGATGACCGGTCGCTTTGCACTCGGAGGGGGGTGTACGGGGAGGCCGTGCCTCTTCTGGATGGCGGCCGATTTGGTATTGCTGCCTTGCGATATACTTACCGTTTGTCGTCCCAGCACGGCGTTCACGGCTGGGAAGAAACACTTACAGGAGATACCGTTTGCCCACCATCCAACAGCTGATCCGGATCGGCCGCAAGGCGGCAGCGAAGAAGTCCAAGGCTCCGGCCTTGAAGGCTTCGCCGCAGCGCCGCGGCGTCTGCGTGCGTGTCTACACGATGACGCCGAAGAAGCCGAACTCAGCTCTGCGGAAGGTGGCGCGTGTCCGCCTGACCACCGGGATCGAGGTCACCGCCTACATCCCCGGCATCGGACACAACCTGCAGGAGCACTCGGTGGTGCTCATCCGCGGCGGTCGCGTCAAGGACCTGCCCGGTGTTCGCTACCACATCATCCGCGGCACTCTAGACACGGTGGGCACCAAGAACCGCAAACAGGGCCGCTCCAAGTACGGCGCCAAGCGCGAGAAGGCCGCCGCCGCCGGCAGGAAGAGATAGGCAGTGCCCAGAAGAAGCCGGCCAGAAAAGCGAACCATCGCGCCCGACCCCATCTATCACTCGGAGTCGGTGGCGAAGTTCGTGAACATAGTCATGAAAGACGGCAAGCGGTCGACAGCCGAGCGGGTGGTGCAGCAAGCGCTGACGCGTGCCAGCCGCCAGTCCCGCAAGGAACCGCTGGACATCTTTGACGCCGCCCTGCGCAACGCGACCCCGCTTTTGGAGGTCAAGCCGCGCCGGGTGGGTGGCGCCACCTACCAGGTCCCGATCGAGATCCGGCCGGAGCGGCGCGTGGCCCTGGCCCGCCGCTGGCTGGTCCGCTTCGCCCGCCAGCGCGGGGGCCGGAGCATGTCCGAGAAACTGGCCTTCGAGCTGCTGGACGCCTCCAACAACACTGGCGGCGCCGTGCGTCGCAAAGAGGAGACGCACAGGATGGCGGAATCAAACAAGGCCTTCAGCCACTTCAGGTACTGATGATGGCAACTGCATTGAAAGCCCCAACCCGGTTGGCGAATGTGCGCAACATCGGCATCATGGCGCACATCGACGCCGGCAAGACCACGACTACTGAGCGGATCCTCTTTTACGCCGGCAAGCTGCACAAGATGGGCGAGGTCCACGAGGGCGCGGCCACCATGGACTGGATGGTCCAGGAGAAGGAGCGCGGCATCACGATCACCTCAGCCGCGACCACCTGCACCTGGCGCGACCACTCGATCAACATCCTGGACACACCCGGACACGTGGACTTCACTGTCGAGGTCGAACGCAGCCTCCGGGTGCTGGACGGCGCCGTCGCGGTATTCGATGCGGTGGCGGGAGTGGAGCCGCAGTCGGAGACCGTCTGGCGGCAGGCGGATCACTACAGCGTGCCACGGATCGCCTTCATCAACAAGATGGACCGCATGGGCGCCGACTTCTTTTCTGCGCTCGACTCCATCAAAGGCCGGCTCGGCGCGCGAGCGGTGGCTGTGCAGCTGCCGATCGGCTCCGAGGAGGGCTTCCAGGGCATCGTCGACTTGATCAACCAGCGCGCCATCGTCTACACCGACGACCTGGGCAAGAACCTGGAGACCTCCGAGATCCCGGCCGAGCTGCGGGGCAAGGTCGAGGAGCACCGCCGCGTGATGCTCGAGGCGGCGGCCGACTTCGACGAGGAGATCATGAACAAGTATCTGGAGGAGCAGGAGATCTCCGGAGAGGAGATCATCAGAGCGCTGCGCCTGGGGACCTGCGCCAGCCAGATAGTGCCTGTTCTCTGCGGCGCCGCACTGCGCAACAAGGGGGTCCAACCCCTGCTGGACGGCGTCGTCGACTATCTGCCATCGCCGGCTGACAAGCCGGCGGTCGAGGGCTTGAATCCCGCCGACCACAGCCTGGCAATCCGCCAACCCGATGAGGAGCAGCCCTTCAGCGCCCTGGCCTTCAAAGTCCAGCGCGACCCCACAGGCGTGGGCAAGCTCACCTTCTTCCGCGTGTACTCAGGCCGCCTCAAGGCAGGCTCGACAGTACTGAACGTGACCACCGGTCGCAAGGAGCGGCTCGGCCGGATCCTGCGCATGCACGCCATGCGGCGCGAGGACGTGGAAGAGGTCTTCCCCGGCGACATCGCCGCCGCCGTCGGGCTCAAGGGCACGACCACTGGCGATACGCTGGCCGACGAGTCGCAGCCGATCCTGCTCGAGTCCATCTCCTTCCCGGAGCCGGTCATCTCGGTGGCCATTGAACCCAAGACGAAGGTCGACCAGGACAAGCTGGGCTTGGCCCTGCAGCAGCTGGCGGAAGAGGATCCCACCTTCCGGGTTCACACCGACGAAGAGAGCGGCCAGAACATCATCGCCGGCATGGGCGAGCTGCATCTGGAGATCATCGTCGACCGCCTGACGCGCGAGTTCAAGGTGGACGCGAACATCGGCAGGCCCCAGGTCGCGTACCGCGAAGCCATGCGCAGGTCCGCCCACGGCACCGGCCGCTTCGTGCGACAGTCGGGCGGCAAGGGACAGTTCGGCCACGTGGAACTGGAGGTTGAACCAGGTGAGCGGGGCCTGGGCTTTGTCTTCCTCGATCAGATCACGCAGGGTCGGATCCCGCGCGAGTACATCCCGGCTGTCCAGAAGGGGATCAAGGAGGCGATCAACAGCGGTGTGGTTGCCGGCTATCCAGTGCTGGACCTGAAGGTCCGGTTGGTGGATGGCTCCTACCACAACGTGGACTCGAGCGAGATGGCCTTCCAGATCGCCGGCTCGATGGGCGTCAAAGATGCCCTGCGCAGAGGCGACGCCTACCTGTTGGAGCCGATCATGAAGGTGGTCGCCACCATGCCTGAGGAGTATCTCGGCGACGTGATGGGCGACATCTCCTCGCGGCGAGGTCATATCCTGGGTATGGAGGGTCGCGGCACATCGCAGTCGGTGACGGCCTATGTGCCCCTGGCTGAGATGTTCGGCTACGCGACGGCATTGCGCTCCATGACCTCGGGTCGTGCCGCGTACTCCATGGAGTTCGATCATTACGCGGAGCTGCCGGGCAACCTGGCAGAGGCCGTGGGTAAGAAGGGAGCCGGACAGTGAACGGCTCTGAAGCAAGGTTCAGTCTGGCGCTGTCCAAAACAGCAGGAGGATTCTAGTGGCCAAGAAGAAGTACGAGCGGACCAAGCCGCACATGAACGTGGGCACGATCGGTCACATCGACCATGGCAAGACGACCCTGACGGCTGCCATCACGAAGGTGCAGGCGGCCAAGGGCCTGGCCCAGTTCCAGGCGTTCGATCAGATCGATAAGGCGCCGGAAGAGAAGCAGCGCGGCATCACCATCTCGATCACGCACGTCGAGTACGAGACCGAGAAGCGCCATTACGCCCACGTCGACTGCCCGGGCCACGCCGACTACATCAAGAACATGATCACGGGGGCGGCCCAGATGGACGGGGCGATCCTGGTGGTCAGCGCCCCCGACGGACCGATGCCGCAAACCCGCGAGCACATCTTGCTGGCGCGCCAAGTCGAAGTCCCCTCGATGGTGGTCTTTCTCAACAAAGTCGATGTGATGGACGACGAGGAGTTGCTCGAGCTAGTCGAGCTGGAAGTGCGCGAACTGCTCAGTGCCTACGGCTTCCCCGGCGATGAGATTCCGGTGGTGCGGGGGAGTGCCCTCGCCGCCCTCAGCAGCAGCAGCACTGACCCCGAGGCGCCGGAGTACGCCCCGATCTGGGAGTTGATGCGGGCGGTCGATGACTATGTGCCGACGCCGGCGCGGGCGATCGATCAACCCTTCTTGATGCCGATTGAGGATGTCTTCGGGATCAAGGGCCGGGGCACGGTGGTGACCGGGCGGATCGAGCGGGGCCAGGTCAAGACCGGTGAGGGGATTGAGATCGTCGGCATGGGGGAGCGGCGCAAGGTGGTGGTGACCGGGGTCGAGATGTTTCAAAAGACGCTCGATGCCGGGGAAGCGGGCGACAACGTCGGCTGCTTGCTGCGGGGGGTGGAGCGTGATGAGGTGGAGCGGGGGCAGGTGCTGAGCAAGCCCGGCAGCATCAATCCGCACACCCAGTTCCAAGCGGAAGTCTATGTCTTGACCAAGGAGGAGGGGGGACTCCACACGCCGTTCTTTCCGGGGTACCGGCCACAGTTCTACATCCGCACGACGGACGTGACCGGGGCGATCCAGTTGCCGGAGGGGGCGGAGATGGTGATGCCGGGGGACAATGTGCAGATGGGAGT
>NZ_JBPCPN010000043.1:0-3485 GCF_050999135.1 Candidatus Dormiibacter sp.
ACAACTACGAGCGTGCCCACACCGGACGACGAAGCGCCGGCAAGACGCCGGCAGAGTCGATCTATGGTGCTAGGAAGATGCGCCCCCGATGAGGTCCACCTGTCGCGTTATCTCGGAAGCTGTTCAGCCTAAGAGCTAGGAGCGAATTGGCTCCCGCTTGAGCATTACTGAATCTCCGCCTGTATGGCCTTCCGGAGCCGGCTCGCGCTCGCGCGGCCAACCGCTCTGAGCATGCGGGGCCGGACCTGAGTCCGGCCCCCCGCGAAAGCGATGATCACAGGTTCTTTTTCTTGTCGCGAATTCCGGGCGAGCCCTCGGTGTCGATGCGAGCTTCTTCCCGCTTCACATCCCCCTCAACTCGCTCGGTTCCCTGCACCTCCTGCTTACCCAGGGAGACCTCCTCCCGCACTTTGGCCTGCTTTTCGACTTGGACCTGCTCCTCGCTGACCGGGACCGAAATCGTCTCGTCCTTGCCGATCTCGCCGCCCTCGGCGGGCCGTCCGCCCCCCGGCGTCCTCTCGACGAAGACCTCTTCCCGCGTTACTGGGACGTCCATCTGCCGACGCTCGGTCACGACGTCCTTGCCCAGCCGTACTTCACCAGTTTGGACTCGCTGCTTGCGCGCCTGCAGCTCCTCCTCACGCAGTTGCATCGAACGCCGCTCCAGCCCCGACGGTGGCCTCACGTAGCCCTCCCTGGATGCATCGCCCGTCGGGTGCCCGCTGCCTGACCGGGTGGTGGAACGGTCCAGACCGTAGTGCTGGTAGAGCCTGTCCTCATCCTCGGTCGACAGCTCACCAGAAGCCTCCACGTTGGGCGCGTCCTTTATCTGACTCTTGGTGTAAGGAACGCGCAGCTGGTCTCCCTCGGAGGTTGCGTTGGCGACTGGCACGAACGTCTCGCTGGTTCCGAGCAAGCCGGTCTTGACCAAGACCCACTCGGGCGCCCCTGTGTCGGTGTCTTCGTAGAGCTGCGAGACGGTGCCGATCTTCTCACCCTCGCTGTCCACAAGAGTCTTCCCGTGGTAGTCCTCGTACTGATGCATCTCAATCCTCCTTGAATTGATCGAGCTCGGCTGAGCTACCGCTCACCGGTCCCTGGGTTTCCAGGCGCGGCTCTTCCCGCCGCACCTCTTCAGCAATGCGCCGGTGGCCCCGGTAGCGAAGCCGGCGAACCACGACTTCCTCTCGGACCACCAGCCGGGTGGTGATGACCGGCTCCTCTTCGAGGAGCGGCAATCGGTCTATCTCTTCCTCGGGCTCAGAGTCCCAGATGACCCCGCCCGCCTCCGCCGACGTAGGTTCGCTCGGCAGCTTACTCGGCGCTACGGTCTGCTCGCTCGGCTCAACGGGATCTCCGTCGGGTCCGCGCCGGTACACTTCCACGACTTCTCGCCGCACCGGGACCTGCACCGCCCGCATCTCGGTCACGACGTGCTTGCGAACGATCACCTCGCCCCTGCTCACGGCATTGGTTCGAGGCACCAACTCCTCTTCCAGGAACGACAACGTCTCCAGCTCACCACCGGCCTCGCGACGGGCCGGTTCAACCCAGCCGGCGGTTGGAATCTTGTCTGCCCTAGGTGCCATGGCGGCTTCCTGGCTCATCCACAGCGCTTGCATCCACGCCGTGGCGCTCGATGCGGGCGGCCTCGCGCCGCACCTCACCTTCAACGTGCTCGGTGTCGCCGATCTGGCGCTTGCCCAGCCCGACCTCCTCGCGCACTTCAGCACGCTTCTCGACACTGACCTCCTCGGCCCACAGGGTGACGCGAAACTCGCCCTCTTCAATCTGGGCATCGGGCGCTGGGGCTGGCTCAGGCAGTCGTTGTCGTTCCACGAACACCTCTTCCCGAACAACCGGCACTTCGATCTCTCGCCGCTCTGTCACCACCTCCTTGCGCAGCGTGACTTCGCCGATCTGGACTCGCTGCTTGCGCGCCTGCAGCTCCTCCTCGCGAAGCTCAATGGACTGCTTCTCCTCGGCGGCGGAGGGCTTACCTGCTGTTGAGTCAGGTTTGTCTACAGCCAATGCCTTTCCTGCCTCTTCAGGCCGGCCGCCAACGTCGATCCAACACGGCGCGTTTGTCGTCGCCTCGCCACGCTTAGGACTCGACCGGCCTGGCCCGCTGGGCCCCTGCCTGCGACTGGGGCGGCGGCGGGCTGCTCGAAGCCGAAGCCGACTGCGCCGCCTGCTCCAGGCGGGATGCCGCGCCCTGACTCTTCAGGTACCAGCGCCGCCACATCTCGCCCGCGACCTCACGGCCGCCGAGCCCGAAGGCCAGCGCCACCGCCAGGGCAATGGCGCCGACGATCGCCATGAACAGCGTGTTCACGATCGTCGCCGCAACTCCGATCTGATCCACGGCGATGATTGCGGCGAAGCCGATGACCGCGTACTGCGCCACGGAGGCAAGTAAATTCGGGCTTTCGAAACCGGCTTCCGAGGCTGCTCCCCGCACGATGCCAGCCAGCAGCTTTCCGACCAGGGTCCCGATCAGCAGCACCACCAGCGCCACTGCCAGGTTGGGAATGAAGAAGATCAGGCGGTTGATCAGATCGCTGATGGCTGTGAGGTGCACCGCCTGGGCGGCGGCCTCCAGGAAGATGAGCCGGATGAACCACTTGGCCAGCTCACCCATCACCTTCGAGGCAGTCCAGCCTCGGGCGCCGCTGCGGGAGATGAAGTTGGTCACGCCGGTCCGCTCGGCAGCTGTCTCGAAGCCCACCTTCTGGAGGACGGTGGTCACCAGGCGGCCCACAATCCCCGCGATGATCCAGCCGATGATCAGGATCAGGAGTGCCCCGATCAGAGCCGGGATGAACGAGAGCAGCGTGATCAGGGCGGCAGTGATCGAGACCACAACTCCCTCGAAGAAATTCGAAACGCTGGGAACTACCAACTACTTACCCTCCAAAGCCAACTGCGAATGTTCTCTTGCCTCGATCAGGTGGATGCAGGTTGTTCAGCGAATCCACCAGGCTTCCCCCAAGAAGATGCAGCTAGGGCGCGAAAGGTTTCAGCTCCCTAAACATGGGTGACTCACCCACTTCAGGCTGCTGTCATCTCGGCCGCCGCCATCGCCTCTGGATCCGGGTGCGGGAGTCGGCGGGCGTCCCTATGGCCCGGATCACGGCCAGCACCCGGTCGCGAAGGTCTTGGCTGGGCGGCTCTACCATTTCCATCAGTACATGCCGCAACATCTCCCGGAATGCGCCTTCATGGATCATCCCCGCTTCGCTCGGTTCCGGTTTCAGCCCGGCCGGTGGGTCGAGAACAATCTCCTCGCCAGTGCGGCACCGGCGAGAGAGGTTAGTGTCCGGGCACGTGGTGTACGAGGGCGCGCGTAGTCCCTTGAAAAAGGCGATGACCACCGCGTCATCCTTTCAGGAAGCTCTACCAACCTGATTGGAGGAACACGATGGTCAACTCAAGTATGGACGTCCAGGCCTGGCTGCGCCAGCAGCTGAGCGAGGCCGAGCCGG
>NZ_JBPCPN010000037.1:0-24232 GCF_050999135.1 Candidatus Dormiibacter sp.
TCGCTGAAGGCGGCCCAAGTGGCCATCATCGAGGAGAAGGAGGTGGTGCCAGAGCTGGCGGCGGCCGGCTAAGTGTTGTGGATGACGTGGTCGTCGTTCTTACACCACTTGACAGGACGTGGCCCCCAGGCGCCGCAGCAAGTCAACAGCCATGCTCATCCCCGGTTACTGGAGCGCCGGCACGAAAAGCCACCGCTGCGCTCCGATGAAACCGTGGGTTTCAACGGGCGCCTGGGCGCGTTGATCACAAAGGGGGTGGGCACGATGTGGGCCTTCTACGCCGCTGCCCTCTTCATGGCCGTCTGGATGGCTGCCGCACTCTTTGGCCCGCTGCGGGCGATTGATCCCTATCCCTTCTCCTTCCTGCTCTTTCTGGGCAACATAGTGCAGCTGCTCCTGATGTTCGTGATCATGGTTGGGCAGCAGGTCCTGGGCGCGGCCAACGACAAGCGCGCGGTGCAGACGTATAAGGATGCCGAAGCGATCCTACGCGAGTGCCTTCTGCTCCAGACACATCTGGCGGACCAGGATCAGATCCTGCAGGAGGTCATGGCCCAGGTCCGGCCGCCCGCCCAGCGCGGCTGAACCGGGCAGCCCGAAGGGAACCGACAGGAACGTCCTCGTCTAGATGCGGCCGCCGGTTCCTCGGGAGAGCCGGGCCTCCTCATCGGCGCTGAAGCTGCCGAGCGAGACCCAGCGCTTCAGGGCCGGGCGCATGCGCTCGGGCAGACCGACGCTGGCTCGGCGCCAGATGACCTCGGGCAGGCTGAGTTCGATCATTGTGTTTCCTCCGCTAACCGTCGTACTTGACACGATGGTTATTATAACCTACAAATCAGTTTGGCTGGTGACGCTTTGGTGGTAATCTGCCGGCAGAAGGAATGACCACATCTAAAGAACCCCCAGCAGCCGGCCTTGTGGCAGCCTTTGTGAACACGCTCGACCGGGAGGAGGGCCGCGACGAGCTGGCGACCCCCGCCGAGCTTGCGGCTTGGTTCCGCGGCCGGGGCTTACTCGCCGCTGAAGTGGCGACGAGTGCCGCTGACGTCAAGCGGGCCGCCGGTCTCCGAGAGGGCCTGCGCGAGCTGCTGCTCGTGAACAACGGGGCGGGGCAGGTCGACCGGGATTTGAGCGCCCTCAATCGATACGCAGACGAGGCTTGCGCGCGCTTCCAACTGCGCTTTGAGGGGCCTGATTTTGCCTTGAGGCCGCTCGCCGCGGGATTCGACGCGGCCCTGGCGCAGATCCTGCTGGGGGTCGGCCAGGCGGTCGCCGACGGCAGCTGGGTGCGATTGAAGGCGTGCGCCGACGAAGCTTGCCAGTATGTCTTCTTTGACCAGTCGCGAAATCGGGCAGGCCACTGGTGCAGCATGCGCAGCTGTGGCAATCGAGCCAAGGCCAGACAGTTCCGCGCCCGCCGGCGGGCTCAGGCGGCAGCGCCGAGCCGTTAGATTCGTGTAGTGGCCTGGGACCGAAGGTCATAGCATCTGTGGTTCCTGACGGGCCACCGTTGAGCGCGGCCGCGGCAAAAAGCCGGCGCGCCCGGTGCCTGCGCGCTGTTACCTTCGACTTCTGGGGCACGCTCATATGGCCGGAATCGGCCCTGCAAGCTCGTGCCGCGGCGGTGGCTGCCCACCTGGGCGTCGAGGAAGCGGAAGTTGCTCGGGCCATTGAGAGCGCCTTCCTGCTGCACACCGAAACTTGGCGGTCGGGCCGGGAGTTCGGCCTCAACGGTCTGATCCAGCACTTAAGGCAGCAGTTCGAGATCAGCTCGCCCGCGGAGCTGCGCTCGGTCATTGCGGCGCCCCAGCTGCTATCGGCCAGCCGGCCGGCCCCGCATGTCGCGGAAGCTCTGACGGAGCTGCGGGCCGCGGGACTCCGCCTAGGGGTCGTGAGCGACACAGGATTCTCGCCGGGCACCACCCTCCGCCAACTGCTGTCCGAGCACAGTCTGCTGGATAAGTTCGAGCCTTCGGCGCTGGCCTTCTCCGATGAGGTGGGGGTGCCGAAACCGGCGGCCACAATCTTTCAGGCCGCTCTAGTTGGACTTGGCACCCTGCCGGAGGAAACTGCTCATGTCGGCGATCTACGGTTTACCGACGTGGTCGGGGCGCGCGCGCTGGGCATGATGACGGTGCGCTACCGCGGCTGCCACGACGACCTGGCCGGCGCCGAGGCGGACATGATTGTGGACGATTTGAGTCAGTTACCTTCTCTGCTTCTGGAAGCCGCGAGAGGCAACTAGACTCAGCGGCGTGAGCTCTTCTGAGCTGCGACGGCGGTGGCCGGCCGTGGCCGGTCTGGTGTTCCTGCTGCTCTTGGTAGGGCTGGCCAGCCGCCCTGACGGCCTGAACCCGGTGCCGGTGGGAGCCCGCGTCGGAGGCCTAATTGTGGACACCGCGTTCTACCTCCTGCTAGTAGTTCTGCCGCTGGGCTTGGCAGGACTCATCTGGCTGCTTCACACCCGCCCGGACGAAGCGCCGCTGCAGCTGGAGCGGCAGCGCCGCCACTGGCTGCTCCCGATTCTCAGCGGCCTCGCTCTGGTGGTCATCCTCTGGCTGCGGCCGGCCCGGTTGTTTCATCTGCCCGGCTTCTTGGGCGCCGGCGGAGCCGGGCTGCTCGGGGGGGCAACCGGAACGGTGTTGGGCGGTCAGGGAGGGGGCGGCTTCGACTGGCCTGCCGCGCTCATCGCGGCATGCGTCATAACGGTCTCGGGCTACCTGGCCTGGCGAGCCCTGCGGACGCCTTCCGTGCCCGCGCGTCGGGCAGCAGAGGCCGTATACCAGGCGCTGAGCGATGCGCTGGAGCTGAACGACGATGGCGCCGGCACTGCGGATCCCCGCACAGCCGTGATCCGGGCCTGGATCACCGTGGAGGCCGTCTTCCGCGCCCACGGCGTTCCGCGCCAGCCGTCTGAGGCGCCGTTTGAATATGCGCGCCGGGCGCCGGCGCGGACGGGAGTCAGCGCGGCGCCGCTGGAGCGGCTGGCCGAGCTCTACGAGTGGGCGCGGTTCTCGACTCACGACGTGAGTGACGACATGCGTGTCCGCGCCCTGACCGGACTGCGCTCGATCCGGGAGGAGCTGGTCAGTGCGGCGGTCTGAGCGCGGCGGGCGCAGGCTCTGGGGCCTCCTGGCCACGGCCTTGCTCATCACCATCGTGGTAGGGGCCGCCGAAGCGGCAGGAGCTCCCTACGGCGGGGTGGTGATCAGGCTCTGGCTGGTGGCCCTCGGCGGCCTTGCCGTCTGGGCTCTCGCCAGCGCGGCCGTCGGGGGCTGGACCTACGCTGATCCACCGCGGCGCCGCTTCTTCCGCTCGCGGCCGAACCTGCAGCAGGTGCCTGATCTAGTCTCTCTCGAGCACGCAATCGAGTTCTCGCGGGCCACCGCCTTCGACCTCCACTACCGCTTGCGGCCGAGACTCGTGAAGCTGGCCGAGGAGCGGTTCGCAGCCAAGGGTCTGGACCCTCGGACGCGGCCCGCCGCCTGCCGGGCCCGGGTCGGCGACGAGGCGTGGGAGATATTGCGCCCGGACATGCCGGCGCCGCCCCGGCGGGGTGGGCCGGGCATCCCGCTGAACACACTGCGGCGAGTGGTGGAGCGGCTCGATGCCATCTGAGGTGGCGCGGCTCTCGAACTCCGAAGCGACCGACCTGGCGAGCCGGATCCTTGACGCGGTCCAGCTCTCGGTGGTGGGCAAGAGGCAGGCGCTGGAGCTGATGCTGCTGGGGCTGCTCACCGGCGGGCACGTGCTGATCGAGGACTTTCCGGGACTGGCGAAGACGCTCATGGCGCGTTCTCTGGCCCAGGTGCTGGGAGTTCAATTCAAGCGCGTTCAGTTCACGCCCGACCTGATGCCCTCCGATGTGACAGGTTCCACCATCTTCAATCCCCAGACTTTGCAGTTCGAGTTCCGGCCGGGACCTATCTTCACCAACATCCTGCTGGCGGACGAGATCAACCGGGCGCCGGCCAAGACTCAGGCGGCTCTGCTCGAGGCGATGCAGGAAGGCCAGGTCACTGTTGACGGCCGTTCACATCCTCTCCCTGAGCTTTTCACAGTGCTGGCGACACAGAACCCCATCGAGTACGAGGGAACCTACCCGCTGCCCGAAGCGCAGCTGGATCGCTTCCTGCTCCGCATCGCCGTCGGGTATCCGGCGCCCGAGGAAGAACTGGAGGTGCTGAGGCGGCGGATCGAGCGCCGGCGGGATGAGCTGCCCCTGGACGCAATCAGCGGGCAGGTTCAGGTGCTGGCGCTGCGCGAAGTGATCGAGCGCGTGCACGTCGACGAAGGGCTGAGCCGCTATGTCGTCGCGCTGGTGGGCGCCACCCGCTCCAGCCCCCGGCTCCAGGTGGGGGCGAGCCCGCGTGGCTCCCTGGCCCTCCTGAAGCTGTCTCGCGGCCTGGCCCTGCTGCGAGGCCGCGACTTCGTGGTCCCGGAGGACGTGAAAGCGCTGGCGGTGCCCGCGCTGGCCCACCGGCTCACCCTGAAGCCGGAGCTGTGGGTCCAGCGACTGCAGCCGGAAGACGTGGTCCGCGAGTGTCTGGAGAGCGCGCCGGCGCCCCCTCCCGATTGAGCCGCCCAGCCGCCCGCGTCGTCGCCTCACGGCGGCTGGCCGTCTACCTCGGCATCGGCGCGGCCGGCTTGCTGACCGCCGTGCTCTTCGGCCGCCCGGAGGCTGTGGCCGTCGTGGTGCCGCTGTTGCTGCTGCCCGCGCTGAGTCTGGCGGCGGCGGGATCGCCGCAGCTGAGCATCGCCATCAGCCAGGCGCGCGAGCGGGCAATCGAGGGCAGCGAGGTGGAGTTGTCGGTATCCCTGGAAGCCAGCCGGCCGCTGTGGGGCCTTCGCTCGGAGCTGCGAGTTGGTCGTGAGGTGACGGCCCGACCCTTGGGCCCGTCGGTCAGCGAGCTGCGGCCCGGAGCGGCGGCTGAACTGCGCTGGGCGCTCACCTGCCAGCGCTGGGGCGGCCGGCGGGGCGGCACGCTGGGCATCTCGGCCCAGGATCGGCTGGGTCTGTTCCGCTACCACTGGGCCGAACTGCGGCTGCCAGGACTCCGCATCTATCCCGCCGCCGACAAGCTGCGGCGTCTCATTCCGCCGGCGCGACCGCAGATGTCTGCCGGCGACGACGTTTCCAACCTGCGGGGCGACGGCATCGAGTTCGGCGGCATCCGCCAGTTTCTGCCCGGGGACCGGGTCCGGCACGTCAACTGGCGGGCAACCGCACGGCGGGGATCGCTGCAGGTGAACGAGCTCAGACCGGAGAGAAACGCTGACGTGGTCATCTTCCTCGACACCTTCACGGAGCTGGAGCTGGGCAAAGAAAATAGCCTGGATCGTGCCGTCCGAGCAGCCGGCTCGATCGCCGGCACCTACCTGCGCAGCCGCGATCGCGTGGGCCTGATCGGCTTCGGCGGCACGCTGCGCTGGCTGGCTCCGGGGTTGGGAGAGCGGCAGGCCTATCGAATAGCCGATTCCCTGATCGAAAGCGAGGTGATCTTCAGCTACGCGTGGAAGGGACTCGAGGTCATCCCGCCGCGAACGCTGCCGCCCGGAGCGCTGGTCGTCGCAGTCACTCCCCTGCTGGATGAGAGAAGCCTTCGGGCGCTGCTGGATCTGGGCGGCCGCGGCCACGACCTGGTGGTGCTGGAGGTGTCCCCGCTCGACTTTCTGGCACCTGCCCACGATGAGCCCGCGCTCTTGGCCAGGCGTCTGTGGGAGATGGAGCGGCAGGCGCTGCGCACAAGCTTTGTGAGCGTTGGCGTGCCGGTCGTGCGCTGGGACGCCGATCGGCCGCTGGCCGCGCCGCTGCTTGCCGCTTCTCGCTTCCGCCGGGAGCGGCGGCTGGTGGCGCCGAGGTGAGCCGCTGGCAGCTCTCCGCCCTGGCGGGCGCACTTGTCCTGGGCGCTGCGCTGACCGTGTTGCCAGTGGCGCTGGGCGGACTGTCGCCAGCAGTGGCGATCTTCTGCGGCGGGCCGGCGCTGTTCTTCTTCGCCCTGGCGATGAGCAGGATCTGGCCTGCCGCCCTCTGGCCCGCTCTTGTGCTGCTGGCCACCAAGCAGCTCCTGGCCGCCGTGCTGAGTGATGCGGTCGTCATCGATGCGCCGCTGCGGGGCGCCGCTCTGCTCTGGTTCGCTGAGCTGGCCTGGCTGGCCGGCCAGCCGCCGGGCCTGCCGCCGCCTCGCGCTCAGCTGCTGGCCGGGGCGATGGTGGGGCTGGTCGGGGCAGCGTTGGGTTGGTTGGTGCTGGCCCTGGCCAGCGTGCCGCTCGCCGGCGGGCCGCTCCTGACAGGTGCCGGTGTCGTGGCGGTGGTGGCGGTCTTCGCAGCGTTCCTCTGGCTCAACCGGAGCGGCCGGCCGGCCGAGGTGGACGGCTGACTCAGGCTGGGCCGTGGACAGGACGCTTTCGCCAGGTCCGGCCGCATACTCAGGAGCCATGGAGATCGAAGCGGTGATCGGGGACATCACGCAGGAGCGGGTGGACGCCATAGTCAACGCGGCCAACTCCAGCCTGCTCGGCGGCGGTGGCGTGGGTGGCGCCATCCACCGCGCGGCCGGTCCGGAGCTGCTGGCGGCCTGTCGACAGCTGGGGGGCTGCTCGACTGGCAATGCCAAGGCGACCCCCGGCTTCCGCCTGCCCGCCCGCTGGGTGATCCACGCGGTCGGGCCTGTGTGGCACGGTGGCGGGAGCGGCGAGGCCCAATTGCTCGCCTCCTGCTACCGGCGGTCGCTCGAGCTGGCCGACGAGCTGGGCGCCCAAAGCGTCGCCTTCCCGGCCATCTCAACCGGGATCTATGGCTACCCGAAGGAGGCGGCCGCCCGGGTAGCGGTCAGCACGCTCCGAGAGCCCTCAACCCAGGTGAAGCTCGCGCGGCTGGTCGCCTTCAGCCGGGACCAGCTGAACCTTTACCAGGACCTGCTCGTCGCCGAGTAGCTCGCCAGAATTCGGGCCAGCAGGCCGATGAAAAAGGGCTTCGGGCCTCCGGCCTCGTCGGCGCCTTGGCGCCCACGCGGCCCATCTTCGGGCTTATTTTCTGTGCTCCTCGTTCACGCATCGTTCAGATGCGCTCACTCCGGTGCTCGAAAATGCACCCGAATCTGGACCACCTGGATCGCCAAATCACTCGACGACTCTTTTTCATCACCCTGCTAGGCGCTGAAGAGCGTGATCGCCCCGCTCAGCAGGAGCACAGTGGTCCAGGCCAGGTCCAGGTTCAGCCAGCCCCTGCGCAGGAAGCCCAGACCGAGCTTCTCATAGACGACCACCGAGAGCACGCCCATCACCGTGACCATCGCTGCCACGTGGACGGTGGCCGCCAGCGCCGCCGTGAGACCCAGCTGGCTCGGATTGGAAAAGTGGTCCCCGACCGGCAGGCCCAGCAGCACCGGGGCCAGCATCAGGCCAGCGCCATGTGCCGACGACATGAGGAACGACCAGGCGACCAGGCCCAGAGCGCCAACCCGCATCCCGAAGCCGCGGGGGTGCGCTCGGGGCCGGGCCAAGGTCCAGAGACCCACGGCGACCAGGGCCAGGGCGGCCACCAGCCGCACGGTGTGCGGCGGCACCAGCTGCTGGGTCAGGCCGATCGCCAGCAGGATCAGCACTATCGACATCTCGTGCCCGACCGCGATGGGCACCAGTGAGCCGAGCACTGCGCGCCGGCTGCTCTCCTGCAGCCCGCGGCCCACGGCAAACAGCCAGCCCATGCCCGGGTTGACACCGTGATAGGCGCCCAGTCCGATGAGCGCCAGCCACGGCCAGGCCTCGCCCCAGCTCATCTAGGGATAGCAGTACGAGTCGGAGGAAGCGTCACCACCTTCCAGGTGGATCTGGTGAGCACGCTGCTCGGTGCGGATGAAGAACTCAGGATCGACGCTCAGGCCGCCGCTCTCGTCAGCGTCCAGCTTGACCAGCCAGCTCTCCACGCCTTCCGGGTAGAACTGCGCGTCCCAGGAACCGTAGAGCGAGTTGGAGAGATATACGCGCCGGCCGTCGCGGCTCACCTCCACCATCTGAGGTCCCCCGTTCAGCTGGCCTGAGCCGTTCCAGCCAGTCCGCTTCACGATCCCGCCCAGCCTCACCGACCCGGTCTCCCGGGGACTGAAGGGGTCCGAGACGTCATAGCGCTTGATCTCGCCGGTGCCCCAGGCCGACACGTAGAGCCAGCGGTCATCCAGCGAGAGGTTGATGTCGGTGATCAGCGGGGCAACGGCTTTGAATGGCTGCAGGACGGGCGGCAGCAGCGAGGGATCGGCGGGCTCGGCGGGGATCTCGATCACCTTCTTCACAGCCCAGCGGGAGCCTTCCAGGTACCACAACCAGACAGATCCGCTGAGGTCTTTCAGACTCGTCACCACTCCCACGAAGCCATAGGCGCGGGTCGGATCGTGCGCCGGACGCAGCTCCAACACCATCTGCTGCTCGGCTCCCAGGTCGAGCGCCTGCTTGTGGCGCCGCCGCGGCAGGTCCCAAACATGAAGGTGGTGGCCGTATTCGCCGGCCAAGAGCAACTCGCCGTTGACACCGTCCTCGATCATCTTGGGCGTGCCCCACTCGCTGGTGAGAGCGACGTCATAGCCGAGATGCCACCAGAAGTCGTAGGCGAGGAACTGCGGACCGCGATCCAGCTCGAAGCGGCCCTTGACGGTGAAGTTGTCGTGGTCGAGGATGAAGATCCCGCCCGGGCCGCCGCCGTCCGGTGCGCCGAGCGCGCTCACGTAGACCCCGTCAGGACCGCAGTGGAGTGTGTGGGGGCGGCTGTAGCCTGTCCTTTTGGCAATCTCTTCAGGTTCGATGGTCTTGACGATCTGGGGTCGCCGGGGATCCGGCTTGGTGTCGATTACGTAGATGCGGCTCGAGCGCAGACCCGGGACCAGCAGGTAGCGGCGCTCGATGTGTGGGTGAGGGGCGTAGGGGCAGAGGGCTGAGCTGCACGCGTTCCAGCCAAAGTGATGCAGCTCGTCCCCCAGGTTGGGCATGTCGAGCTTGTTCACCACCTGGCGGTAGCTCGGCGAGCTGGGATCGACGTCAACCGTCAGGAGCGCGTCAGGACTCTGCGCGGTGGGGTCGAACGTGACCATGTAGGCCAGGGTCTCGGCGGGCGCGTCGCCAGCCAGGCGCGGAGACGGATAGAAGGTGGGGTCGGGTCGAAGAAGCGTGGCCATACGTGCCTCCCTTTCAACTCCAAATTGCGGTCAGGAGTACGTGCCGGCCGCACGGACCGGCGGCGCTCTCTTTAGGAGCGCTCTAGAAGCAGAAGACGGCCGGGGCGTGGACGACCCGCTGGGCAGGCCAGGCGACCACGGGCGTCAGCATGCACCGGATTCTAGCGACGGCAGCCTCAGCCCTGAGGTGCTAAGCCCGCCGGGCCAGGATCACCGTGCCGCGCAGCTGGCGCACCATGCGAGCGAACGCGGCCTGTACCAGGACTGGCGAGTTTCGCTGCTCAGCGAACGCGCCCAGCACGGTTGTCTGGTAAGCCTGGGAATACTCCAGAATCGTGGTCGCAGCGCTGTCAGAGCTGCGCTCCCGGATCTCCACCCGCCGGTAGTGGATGCTGTCCACCAGCTCATGAAAGCGCTCGGACATCGCGGCCCGGAGGCGGTGATGATGCCGGTTCTCGATCACGTGAAGGATGGTCAGGACGCCCTCTCGCGATTCCGCCAGAGCCGCTCCGAGCTTGACCGCGAGCGGAGCGTTGGTGCCGCCCCGGACCGGCACCAGGACTCCCTGACCGCCGCTGGAACCGTCAGGATCCGGCCGCACCAGGGCGAGGTTGGCCGGCGGGTCGGAGACGAGGTCCTCCAACACCGCAGCGAGCAGCCGAGGCCGCCGGCTGGTCAGCCCAGGCCATTCCACCACCACCAGGTTGCTGCCGTTCTCGTAGACGGCCTCTCTGATGCCCTGACGCACGTCGTGGCTGACCCGTGTCTGCACGTTGAGACGGCTGGCCCGGCCGGAGGTGTCGATGCTGGCGATCCAGCGAAGCAGATCCCGCCGGCGCTCCTCGAGGACGTGGGGAAGGTTGGGCAGGTTTGTCCGAGGCACCTCCACGATGCCAAGCACGTCGCCGGAGCTGCGCGTGCTCGCTGATAGGAGGTCGGCGATTTGGAGCAGCGGCGTCGCAGTCTGGGCGCGGATCACTGGCACCAGCATCCGCCACTCCTCCAGGCGCGGCTCCCAGTGAGCCAGCTCGGTCGCACGCTGCCGCGCCGCCGCTTGCATTGGACGCAAGGCTACCGGCGCCGGGCTGACTCCAAGCCGGCCGGCGCCGATCGGCCCTCACCTCCGCCGGAGTCCAGACGCCGGATGGCCGATCATGGCGTCATGGCCTTACTGCCGCGTGCTGGGGCGCTGGGCATAGCGTTTTCGGCCGGGCAGGTGCTGGTCCGGGAGGCCGACGGCGGCCCGCCCTTGCTGGCCGAACTTGACTACCCCGCTGACACCGAGCCGATCTGGTTGGGCGAGCTGGCCGGCAAGGAATGCTGGGGCCTCAGCCTGTCGCTGCCGCAAGTGCCGTCAGGTCTGTGCGCGCTCAGTCTCCGCGAGCTGATGGCTGCCGCCACAGATCAGAACCTGGTGGCCATGGTCGCGAGGGGCGCTCAGATATTGGAGTGGTGGGACGCCCACGCCTTCTGCGGACGCTGCGGCAGCCCCACTGAGCCGCACGAGAGCGAAAGAGCCCGGGTCTGCCCGCGCTGCCACACGGCGCATTACCCACGCATCACGCCGGCAGTGATCACCCTTGTGCACAGGCCGGGCGAGATACTCCTGGCTCGCAACCATCTCAACCGCTCAGGCCTGTTCGCCCTGGTCGCCGGCTTCGTCGAACCCGGTGAAACGCTGGAACAGGGGGTCGCGCGGGAGGTGCGGGAAGAGGTGGGCTTGGAGGTGCAGGAGATCCGATACGCCGGCAGTCAGCCCTGGCCCTTCCCCAGCCAGCTGATGATCGGCTTCCACGCGCGTTATCGCTCGGGCGAGATTGTGCTCCAGGAAGCGGAGATCGAGGAGGCCCGTTGGTTCAACCTGGGCAACCTGCCGGAGAACCGGCCGGCCACTTACAGCATCGCCGGCCGGCTGATCGAAGGCTGGCGGCGGACCGTCGATGAGGAGAGCCAGGGCTCGCCGTCCTTGAGCCCGATCTGAACGCAACCAATCAAGCTGAGTAGACGTCCACCTCGGATGCTTTGAACGACACCCAGACCTCCTCGCCGCCAACCAGACCAAGCTCAGCCAGGGCGGCGCTGGTGATCTCGGCCACGACCGGGACCGGGCCGTCCACTCGGACCCGAACTCGGTCTCCGGCGAAGTCCAACGAGGTCACTCTGCCGCGCCACACGTTTCGCGGACTGCCATCGGGTCGCTCGACATAGAGAGAAACGGCACGCGGATGGACCAGGGCGAAGACGTCACCGTCCTGCGAATCCGCGGCGTTGATCGAAGCCACGCCCACGCTGACCTGACCATCGTGTGCCTGCCCCCGCCAGAGGTTGACCCCCACCAGGTCCGCGACATAGCGGGAGCGCGGGCGGGCGGTGATCTGAGGCAGCGTTCCCTGCTGCACCACGCGGCCATCCTCGATCACAAGGACAGAGTCGGCGAGAGCAGCAGCGTCAACCGGGTCGTGAGTGACCAGCAGGCAGATCCCCTCGAAGAGACTCAGGTGCTTTTGCAACTCCCGCCGGATCGCCACCTTGCTGGATGCGTCAAGAGCCGCCAGCGGCTCGTCCAAGAGCAGCAGCCGCGGCGCGGGGGCCAACGCCCTGGCCAGGGCGACGCGCTGAGCCTGGCCGCCTGACAGCTGGGCAGGCTTGGCGGCAGCGTAGGCGTCCAGATCCATGAGCTGGAGCCATAGCCTGGCGGTTTGGCGGGGCTGGTCTGCTCCTCGCGAGCGAAGCCCGAAGGCGACGTTCTCGACTACCGACAGGTGCGGGAAGAGCAGGTAGTCCTGAAAGAGCACGCCGACCGACCGATCTTCGGCTGGCACGAAGGCGCCAGCAAGAGGTGAATCCAGGGTCACCCCGTCGAGCTCGATCCCACCCGCCTCGATTGGCTGTAGGCCTGCCAGAGCGCGAAGCAGGGTCGTCTTGCCCGCTCCGTTGGGGCCGAGCAGTGCCAGAACCTCGCCTGGCGCTGCTACCAGCCCGAGGGCGAGTTGGAGAGTGCCCAGGCGCAGATTGACGTTCGCCCTGAGCGTCACGACACGTTCAGGTAGCGATCACGGAGGGCCACCAAAACTATCAGCGACACCAGAACCAGAACGAGGCTGAGAACTATCGCGGCGTCCGGACGTGTCTCCAAGAGCAGGTAGACAGCCAGCGGCATGGTTTGGGTCTGGCCAGGAAAGTTGCCGGCGAAGGTGATGGTGGCGCCGAACTCGCCCAGCGCCCGCGACCAGCAGAGGACCGCCCCGGCGAAAATCGAGGGCCCGACAAGAGGTACTGTCACGCGCCGAAAAACAGTCCAGCGGTGGGCACCGAGGGTTCGAGCCGCCTCCTCCAGGCGCCGGTTCATGGATCGCAATCCGGCCTCAACGGTTATCACCAGGAATGGCATTGAGACGAATGTTTCCGCCAGGATGACCCCCGCCGTGGTGAAGGGCAGACGAATTCCGTAGGCGTCGAACAGATAGGAGCCAATGAGGCCTCGGCGGCCAAAGGCCAAGAGCAGGGCGACGCCACCAACGACGGGGGGCAGGACCATGGGCAGCGTGGTCAGGGCACGGAGGAGGTTCTTACCGCGAAACTCCATCCGGGCTTGAACCCAGGCCAGGGGCACGCCCAAGACGACGGCAATGGCGGTCGCGCTCAGTGAGCAGATCAGCGAGAGCCGAAACGCGTCGAGTGACTCAGGTGCTCTCAGGTCAGCGAGAGCCTCGGGCCAAGGAGCCTTGACCACAAGGCCCACCAGGGGCAGTATGAAGAGCGCTGCGCCGCAAAGGGCCAGGAGGGCCAGCAGCGCAGGCGGGCGCTCGCCCGCTCTCCGTTCCTGCCTAGGGTTTCTTGAAGCCGTAGTTGGCTAGTTTGGACTGCCCGGGGGCACTCAGCAGGAAATCGATGAAGGCCCGGCCTCCTCTTGGATTCGAGCCGCCCTTCACCGTCGCGATGGGGTACAGGGCCGCCACGTTCTGAGCGTCGGGGATTGGGACCCCCTGGACCTTGGCGCCTGCCGCCCTGACGTCGGTGACGTAGACGATGCCGGCATCGGCCTCGCCCAGCGAAACCTTGCTGACCACCGCGTTGACATCCTGCTCCTGGCTCTTGGGAGTCACCTTGACCGCAGCCTTCGCGAGCGCTTGGTTGGCGTAATTTCCGCATGGCACCGCGGGTGCGCAGAGGATCACCACCGTGCCGGGACTGGCAAGATCAGCCAATCCCTTGATCCCCTTGGGATTGCCCGCCGGGACGACGATCTGGAGCTCATTCGAGGCGAAGTTCACAGGTTGGCTGACAGCGCTGCCGGCGGCCACGACCTTTTGCATGTTCGGGAGGTCGGCGGAGGCGAAGACGTCCGCCGGAGCTCCATTGTTGATCGAGGTCACAAGGGAGGCGCTGCCCGCGAAATTGAACACGACACTGGCCTTGGAGTGCTTGGCCTGGAAAGCCATGCCCTCAGCCTTGAACGCCGCGGCGAGGCTGGCGGCGGCGAAAACGTTGATAGTCCCGGCGACGTTGTCTGGGCTCGGAGTTGAGGTTGAAGCGGTCGAGGGACTGCTGCCAGCGCAGGCCGTCAGCAGCATCGCAGCCAATACGGTGAGGACGCGCTTCATCTCGGCAACTCGACCACCACGTTGGTCGACTTGACTGCCGCGATGGCCCTAACCCCAGGTTTGAGCGCCAGCTCGTCGGCGGCCTCCCGCGTCATGAGAGAGACGATTCGGTGCGGGCCGGCCTGGATGTCCACCTGGGCCATGACGCCATCCTTGACGACGCGGGTGACGATGCCCGGGAAGTGATTTCGGGCGGATTCTCGCAGCTCCGGCCAGGAGGCAGCTGCAGGACCTCCCTGCTCGGCCAGAAAGCGCGCCAGGTCGCTCCCCTCCACGAGCCGCTGACCGCTCGAGGTCCGGAGAGTGCGGACCTGGCCTGAGTCCAGTAGCCGGCGGACGGTGTCAGAGCTCACACCCATCAGTTCGGCGACCTCGCCTACGCGATATTCGGGCATCCTCAAGAGTCTAGCAGTTGCCAATCGCAGATGGCTGATAACCTCTCAAACGCGCGACTGATCATCTCAAGATCTCGTCGCCTTTTACGAGATCAAGCCAGGCCGGCTTAGGCCTCCGGCAGCACCGTGTCGACGGCCCGCCAGCAGTACCAGGCGGCCACCGTCCGCCAGGGCCGATAGGGATCGCCCAGAGCCATCAACGCTTTCGGCGGCGGCAGCAGGTCCAGGCCGTGGGCCTTGGCGTAGCCCTTCCGGACGCCGAGATCGTCGACCGGCCAGACGTCTGGCCGGCGAACGTGAAAGATGAGGAACATCTCGGCAGTCCAGCGGCCAATGCCGCGGACTGTCGCCAGCCGCGTGATAAGCTCCTCATCGGCCAGGGCCTCGGCATCCTCCAGTGGCACAGTGCCGTCACCGACCTTGGTCGCCAGGTCCAGGATGGATGCTGCCTTGGCGCCCGAAAGCCCTGCCTCACGCAGCACCTCGGGCGGCAGGGTCAGCACGTTCTGCGGCGAGAGGCCGTTCGGCAGCATGGCCAGGAAGCGCTGGTGGATCGCGCTCGCGGCCCTGCCGGCCAGCTGCTGGAACACTATCGAGCGCACCAGCGCAGCGAACGCGTCGGGCTGAGGCTCCCGCAACACTGGCGGCCCCACCGCTTCGATCACCCGACCCAGGGCCGGATCGCGAGCAGCCAGGACGCGGGCGGCCTGGGCGAACTGCTCGCTCGTGGCCGAACGGCCGGCTTCTACGCCAGGCTCCCCATGAGCGCGTCGAACTCCTCCCGCGAAGGCCGCAGCTCGGCTTCGCCGAGCGAGTGCAGCGGCCGTTCGGGCAGGTGCTCGCGGGTGGCGAAGTCCTCCATCGTCTCGTCCAGGTAGACCAGCCCGGTGACGAGCTGGCCCCTGCTCCGGCCTTCTTCCAGCAGCCGGATGGCGCCCAACCTGTCGCTCGGATCATGGTCTTGGGCCAGCTTGTGGAGCCGGAGATGCGAACCATCGTGCAGCCGCACATCGGTTGTGGTGCCGGGCTCGTAGTCCACCTCGATCTCCTCGAAGTAGGGGATGAAGGAGACGTCCTGCAGCTCCTCCTCGTGGTCCTTGATGTAGGCGTAACTCTTGGTCGAGCCGTCGTGATCGTTGAAGGTCACGCAGGGCGAGATGACGTCCAGGACAGCAGTCCCGCGATGGGCCAGCGCCGCTTTCAGCAGCGGCACCAGCTGCTTGCCGTCGCCCGAAAAGGACCTGGCCACGAAGCTGCAGCCGAGGGTGAGCGCCACCGCGCAGGGATCGATCGGCAAAAACGCGTTGACAGTGCCCTTCTTCTGCACGGAGCCGACATCAGCAGTGGCCGAGAACTGGCCCTTGGTCAGGCCGTAGGTGCCGTTGTCCTCGACTATGTAGGTGCAGTCAACGTTGCGCCGGATCATGTGCATGAACTGGCCCAGACCTATGGAAGCGGTGTCCCCGTCGCCGGACACGCCCAGCATTATGAGCTTGCGGTTGGCCAGCTGGGCGCCTGTCGTGAGCGAGGGCATCCGCCCGTGAACCCCGTTGAAGCCGTGTGCCCGTTCGACGAAGTAGGCGGGCGTCTTGGAGGAGCAGCCGATGCCGCTCATCTTGGCCAGCAGGTGAGGCTCGACGCCCAGTTCATAGAGCGCCTTGATGACATGGTTGGTGATCGAGTTGTGGCCGCAGCCGGCGCAGAGCGTGCTGGCGACGCCTTTATAGGAGTCGCGAGCCAGACCAATGTGGTTCAGGGCGGGAGCGGCCATCAGACGGGCACTGCCTCCAGTTCAAGCAAGGGCCGGCTCAGTGACTCAGCGGTGACGGGCCGGCCGTCGTAGTGCCGGATGGAGCGCAGGCGCCCGACCAGCTGAGAAGGCAGCTCGAGCCGGATCAGGTCGTAGAGCTGGCCGTCGCGGTTCTGCTCGATCACATAGATGCGCTCGTGGGCGGCGACGAAGTCAACCAGGGAGGGACTCAGCGGCAGCGCTCGCACCCGCAGGTAGCTGAATTCCAGGCCCTGCTCGCGCAGGTCTTCTCGCGCCTCCACCACGGCAGCGTCCGTGCTGCCGAAGGCGATGACGCCGATCTGGGCTGAGTCGGCCGTCTCCACCACCGGCGCCGGCATCGCCGCTCGGGCGGTCTCCAGCTTCCGAGCCAGCCGATCCATGTTGGCCGCGTAGGCCTCGGGGCTCTCCGTATAGCGAGCCAGCTCGTCATGACCGGAGCCACGAGTGAAGTAAGCCGCCCGGGCGTGCTCGGTGCCGGGCAGAGTGCGGTAGGTCACCGCGTCGCCATCCACGTCCTGGTAGCGGCCCCATTCGCCTTCCAGGCGATCCAGATCGTCTTTGGTCAGCACCTTGCCGCGGTCGAAGGGGCGCTCCGGGTACTGCAGCTGAGGCGACATCCAGAGGTTCATGCCGAGGTCCAGGTCCGAGAGCACGAAGACTGGCGTCTGGAAGCGGTCGGCCAGATCAAAGGCGGTCTGGGCGAACTCGTAGCACTCCGCCACGGTGCCCGGCAGGAGGACAAGATGCTTGGTGTCCCCGTGGGAGAGGGTGTAGATGAAGGCCAGGTCGCCCTGCGAGGTGCGTGTCGGCAGGCCTGTCGAGGGGCCGATCCGCTGGATGTCGAAGATCACCACGGGTATCTCGGCGTAGTAGGCGAGCCCGCTGAACTCCGCCATGAGGGAGATGCCAGGGCCGCTGGTCGAGGTCATGGCCCGGGCCCCAGCCCAGCCGGCGCCAATGGCCATCCCGAGAGCTGCCAACTCGTCCTCCGCCTGGACTATGGCTATTCGCCGCTCGCCGGTCGCCTTGTCCAGGCGGTAGCGGTCGGCGTAGGCCGCCAGGTTTTCGCAGACGCTGGACGATGGGGTGATTGGATACCACGCGGCCACTGTGCAGCCGCCCATGATGCAGCCCAGCGCCGCCGCCTGATTGCCCTCGAGCAGGATCTGGCTGTCCGTCAGGCCGGTCAGCGGCCGGAGGACATGGCGCCGTTCGTGGGCGCTGAAGTTCTCGTGCCAGTACTTGAATCCGATTCGGGCGGCGTCCTCGTTGGCCTGCCAGGCGCCCGGCTTGGTCGGAAAGGTCCGCCGGATGCCTTCCTGGATGGCTTCGAAGGGCACTTCCAGAAGCCCGGCCACCACACCCACATAGATGAGATTGGTCAGCTGCTTGCGCAGCGTGTCGTTCTGGATCTCCGTCTTGGCCAGCTTGGTGAAGGGCACTGGAAAGTAGTCCACGTCTGTGCGCGCGTCGGCAGTCGAGTAAAGGTGCTGATGGATGACGGCAGCGCCAGGCCGGACCTGCTCCAGGTCCTGCCGCCAGGTGGCCGGGTTCAGCGCCACCAGCACGTCTGGATCCCCCTTGCGGGCCTGGTAGCCCTGAGTGGTGACGCGCAGCTGGTACCAGGTGGGCAGACCCTCGATGTTGGAGGGAAAGACGTTCTTCGGCGCCACGGGAATACCCAGCGAGAAGATGGCCCGCGTCAGCACCATGTTGGCTGACTGGCTGCCCGAGCCATTGACTGTGGCAGCTTGAAAAGTGAGGTCGTTGACGGTCGGCAGCAAGGGAATCCGAACTCAATCCTACCGGTCGCCCGAACGGCCGGCCCCTGGCGATCAGCCGGAACCCAGCGGCTGGCGGTGCGCGGTCTAGGCGGCCAGCCGGCAAAGCTCGGCGTAGAGGCCGTCCCGCTGGCGCAGTTCACTCTCCCTGCCGCATTCCACTATCCGGCCGGATTCCATGACGAGAACCTCATCCACCGCCTCCAGACCGCGCAGCCGGTGGGTGATGAGCAGGACCGTCCGGCCGTCCAAGGCCCTCCAGATGTCGTGCAGGAGGGCTGTCGCGGTTGCCTCGTCCAGGTTGGCCGTCGGTTCGTCCAGGATCACGATCGGGAAGTCCATGAGCAGCGTCCGAGCAAGGCTGAGACGTTGCCGTTGACCGCCGGAAAGCGCCTCGCCACCGGCGCCTACCCGTGTCTGGAAGCCTGCCGGCAAGCGCTCGATCCAGTCCAGCAGGCCGGCTTGGCGCGCCGCTCTCTTGACGTCGGCCCAGCCGGCTTGGGGCCTGCCCAGCTTGAGGTTGGCGGCCAGAGTCGCATTGAAGATGTGCGCGTCCTGAGCGCAGACGCCCACCACCTTCTGCACGCTCTCGGGGTCCAGCCGGCGAAGGTCCACGCCGCCGAGCGTGGCAGTGCCGCGATCGAGGTCGCGGAGCCGGACCAGGGCCCGAGCGAGGGTGCTCTTGCCGCAGCCGCTGGGGCCGATGAGGGCGTACCTCCGGCCCGCCCGGAGGGTCAGGTGGGCGTTGCGAAGTGCCCACTCCGCCTCCGGTCGGTAGCGCAACCAGGCGCCCTCCAGCTTGACGTCGCCGGGCTGAGCCGGCAGCCCGCCGCGGCCCTCCGGCACTGGAACCGGTGCCGTTTCGATCTCCCGCAGCCGCTGCGCGGAGGCATTCACCTGAGCCAGCTTCTGGAAGGCGGCCGGCAGCGGCTGCACCGCCTCGAAGGAAGCCAGCGTGACAAGTGCTGCGCTGGCGAGCCAGACCCCCTGCGTCTGGCCGCTGCCGGCCAGAAGCCAGAGCGCGGAGGCGAGCGCCAGACCGGCCACTGTCAGCACAGCCCCCTCCAGCGCCGCAGAGCTCCAGGCCAGTCTGCGATCCTCTCGAGCCAGCGCTCGGTCCCCAGACGCCAGGTTGTGGAGGTGATGCGCCTGCCGGCCGAACGCGACTATCTCCCGCTGCGCTCGCAGCAGCTCTTCCACCTGCGTTCTGAGCTGGCCGCGAAGCTCAGCCTGCCGCCTGGCCGGCAGCCGGCTCAGCCGTTGGGCCAGGAGAGGCAGCGCCACGCCGGCTGATCCCGCAGCCACCAGCAGGTTGAGGGTGGCGGCCGGGGCGATGGGCCAGAGCACAGTGGCGGCCACCAGCAGGGTCAGGGCGGCGGCAAGCGGTGGACTGACCACCCGGAGGAAGAAGTCCTGCATGGACTCCACGTCACCCACGAGCCGCTGCAGCAGGTCCGCCGAACGGAAGCTCTCCAAGCCCGCCGGCGCAAGCCGTCGCAGCCGGCTGAAGAGTCTCACCCTCAGCTCTACGAGCAGCTCGAGGGCCAATTCATGTGAGAGCACTCGCTCCCCATAGCGAAAGAGCGCGCGCACCAAGGCGAAGGCTCTCACCGCCACAATGACCACCGTCAGCTCCAGCACGGGGGGCCTGAGCGCCGCCTTCGAGATCAGGTAGCCGGATGTCGCCAGCAGGGCGATTCCGCTGGCCAGAGTCCCGGCGAGCGCCAGCGTGGCCAGTGTCAGGCCGCCCCTGACCGGCGCTGCCAGACCAAGCAGGTAGCGCTTCATCCCGTCACCGCCAGAGGGACTGGTTCCTGCAGCCTGCCCCTTTCGAGCCGAACCACGCGCTCCGCGGCGGCCGCCAGAGACTGGCTGTGGGTGATGAGGAGCACCGTCTGCGGCCGCTTTGACCGCAGCAGCCGGCGCACCGCCAGCGCCGTGCGGACATCGAGGTTGGCGGTGGGCTCGTCGAGGATGAGGAGCGGCGCCTGGCGCAGGAGAGCTCGGGCCAGAGCGACTCGCTGCGCCTGGCCCGCGCTGAGCAGCCGGCCGTTCTCACCCGCGAACCGATCCAGATCGAAGTCGATGCCAGCTTCGGCGGCCGCTGCCTCGATCTCGTGAGCCCCAGCGCCCGGCCTGCCCTCGGCGATGTTGGCGGCAACGCTCAGCGCGAAGAGATACGGTCGCTGGGGGAGCCAGGCGATCTGCTCCCGGAGGTATGCGAGGTCGAGCCGGGCCAGGGGTTGATCACCGATGCTGAGCGTGCCGGCGGATGGGTCCTCAAATCCCAGCAGCAGCGCGGCGAGGGTGGTCTTGCCTTCACCGCTGCCACCCACGACCGCCACTCTCTCCCCGGGCCGGAGTTCGAAGTCCACGCCGGCCAGGAGTTCGGGCCGGTCGGGGAAAGTGAACCGGACACCCGCCAGCCGCATCGGTTGACGCCGCAGGTCCACCCGGAGTCCGCCGCCCGGCTGGCCGGGCTCAGCCAGACAGCGAAAGATCCGCTCCGCCGGCGCCAGCGCATCCAGGCTGGTGTGGAATTGGGCGCCCAGCCGGCGCAGCGGTAGGTACAGCTCGGGCGTCAGAATCAGCACCCCCAGTCCCACCTCCAGGCTCAGCGTGCCCTGGGCCAGCCGGATGCCGATCGCCACGGCGACGAGAGCGGTCGCCAGCGTGCCCGCCAGCTCCAGGACCAGAGAGGAGAGGAACGCTAGGCGGAGGTTCGCCATCGTTTCCCGCCGGTAGCCGTCGCTGACAGTTCGCACAGTCTTCTCCTGCGCTCGGGCGCGGCCGAACAGCCGCAGGGTGGTGAGGCCCTGAACCGCATCCAGGAAGTGCGCGGACAGCAGGCTCAGGGCGAACCATCGCGTCTCAGCCCGACGGCGAGCGCCGAGGCCGATCAGCGCCATGAACACGGGCACGAGAGGCAGCGTGGCCGCCATGATGCCGGCCGAGAGCAGGTCCCGGGGAGCGACGAAGAGCAGAACCAGGACAGGCACCGTCACCGCCAGCACCAGCTGAGGCAGGTAGCCGCTGAAGTAGCGGTCGAGGGCCTCCGCCCCGGCTGTGAGCGCTTCCAGAAGGTCGCCGGAGGAGCCCTGTTCCCGGCGCGAGAGCTCCAGGTGCCTTCGCGCTGCGCTGATTCGGAGGCGGGAACGAACCTGGGCGGCCGCCGCCTGCCCCGCCGCCTGGCCGCCAAAGACGGCGAGCCCGCGCAGGAGCGCCACCCCGACAAGCAGGAGAAGTGAGGGCACGAGCGCCGCCGTTGGAGCGTGGTCCAAGAACGCGCGGCTGACGATGCGGGCCAGCAAGGCCGCCTGAGCGATGAGCGCCAAGGCGCCGAGGAGACCGGCCATCAGGACCAATCCGAGCGGCCGCCAGGCCTCCCGAGCCTCGCTCAGCAGCCGGCGCTCGACCGGCTTCAAGGCGCTTTGGCGCCGGCAGGCTGCTGGGCGCCCGGGGATCCAGCCTGCCCAGGCGCCACAGGTCGCGGTTCGAAGTCCTCGCGTCGAATCCGCTTCCGAAAGACCCAGTAGCTCCAGGCCTCATAGCAGAGCACGAAGGGCGCGATGGTCAGCGCCACGATCGTCATGACAGTCAGCGTGTAATTGGAGGAGGACGCGTTGTAGATCGTCAGGCTGTAGTTCGGATCGAGACTGGAGACCATCACCCGCGGGTAGAGGTTCAAGAAAATGGTGGCAAAGAGCAGCACGACGGTGGCCCCGCTGGCCAGGAAGGCCCAGAAGTCGATCCGGAGGCGGCGCAGCCAGCCTACGGTCACCAGCGCGCCAAGTGCTCCGAGCGGCACCCAGTCGGGGACGACGCCGCGAACGTCGGTCTGAACTGCGTTCACGAAGGACCAGGCCAGGAAGAGGAAGGTGAGGCCGAGCGCGGGCCACCAAACCCGGCCGGCGACGCGGCGAGCTCGCTCCCGCATGTCGGCATCAGTCTTCAGCACCAGATAGAGGGCGCCGTGAAGCGTGAAAAGGGCAAAGCTCACGAGGCCGCCCAGAAGCGCGTAGGGCGAGAGCAGGTCGAAGAAGTTGCCGGCGAACTCCTTGTGGGCGTCGATGGGAACACCGTGCAGCATGCCGGCAAAGGCGACTCCCCAGAGCAGGGCCGGGAGGGCGCTGCCGAAGAAGAGCGCACGATCCCACCACACCCGCCAGGCCGGTGTGCTGAGCTTGCCCCGGAACTCGAAGGCGACCGCCCGGAAGATCAGTGCGACGAGGATTATCAGCAGGGGCAGGTAGAAGCTCGAGAAGAGCGTCGCGTACCACTCTGGAAAGGCCGCAAACGTGCCGGCTCCCGCCACGACCAGCCAGACTTCGTTGCCGTCCCAGACGGGTCCTATCGAGTTGATCAGCACGCGGCGATCGGTGTCGTCGCGGCTCAGGAAGGGAAGCAGGATCATGACGCCGAAGTCGAAGCCTTCCAGGAAGAAGTAGCCGAGCCAGAGATAGGCCAGGATCGCGAACCAAACGGTGGGGAGATTGAGGGAGCCCATCAGTAGGCGACAGCTTCCAGCAGGGGATCCTCGCCTCCCGCCTGATCCGCTTCACCATGCAGCTCGAGTCGAGCCACCTTGAGCATGAGGTAGCCGTCGACGATGGCCAGGGCGGCGTAGAGCAGGGCATAAGTGACCAGGCTGGTCGCGACCATCCAGGCAGCGGCTGTCGGTGTGACCCCGTTGGCAGTCTTGAGCAGCCTGAAGACGACCCAGGGCTGGCGACCCATCTCTGTGAAGATCCAGCCAACCGAGTTGGCGAAGAACGGCAGGCCGATGGCCGGGATGCAGAGCCAGAGGTAGCGCCGGGAAGCTTCGAGCCGGCCGCGGCGAAGCAGGAACAAGCCCCAGGCGGTGAGGCCCGCGACCAGGAAGCCCGCCGCCACCATGAGCCGGAACGTCCAGTACGTGACGGGGATGACGGGGGCGTAATCGCCCGGACCAAACCGGTTCTGGTACTCGCTCTGGATGTTGTCGATGCCGCGAACCTGGCCATTCCAGGTGCTGGTGGCGAGGACGCTCAGGAAGTGGGGAACTGTCACGTCCAGTAGGAGGTGCTTACCGTCGGGCGTACCGATCGCGAAAAGCGAGAACTCAGCTCCCTTCTGGTCCTGATAGAGCGCCTCGGCGGAGGCCATCTTCATCGGCTGGACCTGGGTCATCACCTGGGCCTGGGCGTGACCGCTGAAGATCACCCCCATGGAAGCGACAAAGCCGGCGATCAGCGCGATCACGGCGGAGCGCTGGAAGAGCTGCCTCTGCTCGGCTTTGCGCAGGTGGTAGGCGCTGACGCCGAGCACGAAAAGAGAGCCGGTCATCAGCGCGCCGAAGACGGTGTGTGGATAGGTGACCAGCAGGATGGGATTGCCCAGAATGGCGAAGAAGTCGGTCATCTCGGCTCGCCCGGTGGCGGCGTTGATGTGGTAGCCGACAGGATTCTGCATCCAGGAGTTGGCGGCCAGGATGAAGAAAGCCGAGAACTGCGTGCCGGCCGCAACCAGCCAGATGCAGGTTAGGTGGACCTTCTCAGGCAGGCGTTCCCAGCCGAAGATCCAGAGGCCCAAGAAGGTGGACTCCAGAAAAAAAGCCAGCAGGCCCTCGATGGCGAGGGGTGCGCCAAAGATGTCGCCCACGTAGCGCGAGTAGCTTGACCAGTTCATCCCGAACTGGAATTCCTGCACCAGGCCGGTCGCCACACCCATGGCGAAGTTGATCAGGAAGAGCTTGCCCCAGAATTTGGTCATGCGGAGATAGACCGGGTCGTGGCTGCGCACGTGCAGCGTCTGCATGATTGCCACGAGCAGGACGAGCCCAATGGTCAGGGGGACGAACAGGAAGTGATAGACGGTGACTATGCCGAACTGCCAGCGAGCCAGCGTGAGCGCATCCATAGCTTGATCTTGGCACTTGGGAGCGCAGCGGGCCAGGGCCAAACGACCCGCCCCGCAGCAGCCACCGGGGCCGAGTGGGGCGTAGACTGAGCAGTCCGGATCGCCCTGTGCCGTCCATCGTTTACGGAGGTGTCTAGATGTTCTTCGACAAGCAGACCATTCTTGACCACATCCACAACCTGCACGGTCCCGACAAGGCCCAAGAGGCAGCTCAGCAGCTGCCGGATCAGGTCGACCACGAGCAGCATGCGGACCTGCTGCAGCAGCACGGAGTCAACCCGCAGGACCTGATGGACAAGTTCGGCGGCGCCCAGGGCAGCGGCGGCCTGGCGGATCAGGCGCAGGGCGCTTTCGGCGGCGGCCAGGGCGGAGCCGGGGGCGTCGTCGACAACGTCCGGGAGCAGGGCGAAGGCTTCCTCGGCGGCTCGAACAAGCCGCCCGGCGAGGCCTGAGCGACCGGCTGCCAAAGCAGCCCAAGCAGCCCAAGCGTCCCAGCGCCGTCAGGCGCCAGGGACTTTTGCTTTTTTCGAAACCGGGCTGAATGGCCAAAACTCTAAACGCCAACACTCCGGGTGGGAGAAGCGTCGCCCACCGA
>NZ_JBPCPN010000051.1:0-40117 GCF_050999135.1 Candidatus Dormiibacter sp.
ATCTACAACACCGACCGTGTACACCAGGGCCGACGGATCCGGGGCCTGACGCCCCAGCAGGCTCTGACCGACCCTAAGCTATGGCTCTAAGCACCCGGAGGCGTCGCTACCACTCGGGGAGAGGACACCCTAGTCGGCCGACTCAGGGGAGCCCTAGCCGGTCGTCCCACTGGCTCGCCACCCGCCTGGCGGCGACGTTGAAGGCAGCCAGCCGGATACCAGATAAGCCGGTGCCGAGCGATCGGCACCCAACATCTGGGCAACATCAGCTTCGCGCAAAGCCTCGCCAAGCGGTATACTCGCCAAGACCCGCCAGGTCTTTCTCTACATCTTCTATCGGAGGCTCCTCTACAACCCTTGTCCAGGCGGAAGCGGATGGTCGGACTCGACCTCGGAACCAGCAAGGTGGCCGCGGTCATCGCCGAGGGTGATGAGTACGGCCAGCTCAACGTAACAGGCGTCGGAGAGGCTCCTTGCGAGGGGCTGCGCAAGGGCTCGGTGGTGAACATCGAGAAGACGGTGCAGGCTGTCCAGCAAGCAATCCTTATCGCTGAGCGCATGGCGGGCGTGCGGAGCGAGGGGGTGATAGTCTCCCTCGGCGGACCCCAGATCCTCTCGCGGACGGGCCAGGGGGTGATAGCCGTGAGCCGCCCCGACCACGAGATCGGTCAGGACGACGTCGACCGCGTGGTCGAGGCTTCCCGCGCGATCAGCATCCCGAACGACCGCCAGGTCATCCACGTCCTGCCACGTGGCTTCAAGGTCGACAGCCAGGAAGGCGTGAAGGAGGCGGTGGGAATGAACGGCCGCCGCCTGGAAGTCGAGACCCAGATAGTCACCGGGTCCGGCACAGCTGTGCAGAACGTCATCAAGTGCGTCCATCAGAGCGGTCTCGATGTGGACGAGGTGGTCACGCAAGGGCTGGCCTCGGGCGAGGGCGTGCTCACCGCGAATGAGATGGACCTGGGCGTCTGTCTCATCGACATCGGGGCCGGCACGAGTGACGTCGCGCTCTATGAGGAGAGCTCTCCGATGCACGTGGCGGTTCTGCCGGTGGGCGGCAATCATGTGACCAACGACATAGCCATTGGTCTTCGCACCACTCTGAACGAGGCGGAGATGTTGAAGCTCAACTACGGGCACACCCTGCCGGAGGTGATCCCTCACGAGGAGAGGATCGACGTGCGCCAGGTCGGCGGCGATCGCCTGCAGCCGACCCCCAGGCGGTTCTTGGCTGAGATCATCGGTCCCCGTATGCGCGAGATCTTCCACCTCGCCTGGGAGGAGGTGAGGCGGAGCGGATACGAGGGGCCGCTGCCGGCAGGCGTGGTGGTGACGGGCGGCGGAGCTCGCTTGATGGGCACCACCGACGCGGCGCTGGCGGTGTTCGACACTTCGGTGCGCGTGGGCCTGCCGACAGGTGTCGGCGGCCTCGCCGATCGGGTCGCAGCGCCTTCCTTCGCGGCCGCAGTCGGCCTCTGCAAGTGGGGCCAGCGGGCGCAGCCGGCGGCCGGCCGCAGCCAGGCGGAGACCGCCGCCTTCGCCGGCGCTTACCAGAAGACAGTGAGATGGCTCCGTGACTTTTTCTAGGTGCGGCGCCAGCGACGGAAATCTATCCAAGGGATTCAGATTGCGATCCAGCTGGGGTTTTTGAACGAAATGCAGGAGGAGACCATGCAAGCTTTCGACAGGCAGGACGGCAGGGCTCGGATCAAGGTCATCGGCTGCGGCGGAGGCGGCGGCAACGCGGTCAATCGCATGATCTCGGCCGCTGTGAAAGGCGTCGACTTCATAGCCGTCAACACCGACATGCAGGCGCTGGAGCGCTGCAATGCCGACATCAAAGTCAACATCGGGCGCAAGCTGACCCGCGGGCTCGGCTCCGGCGGCGACTGGACCAAGGGCCGCGACGCGGCGGAGGAGAGCCGGGCGGAGCTGAGCGAGCTGGTCAAGGACTGCGACATGGTGTTCATCACCGCCGGCATGGGCGGTGGCACGGGCACCGGCTCCTCAGCGGTGATCGCCAACCTGGCCAAGGCGGAGGGCGCTCTCACCATCGGAGTCGTCACCCGGCCCTTCCGCTGGGAAGGCAAGGTGCGCAACGAATCGGCCGAGGAAGGCGTCAAGCTGCTGCGCGACAACGTCGACGCACTGATAGTTATCCCCAACGATCGCCTGACCCAGGTCGTGGACAAAAAGAGCACGCTGGAGGACGCTTTCCGGATCGCCGACGACGTGCTCCGGCAGGGTGTCCAAGGCATCGCCGACCTGATAGTCAACTCGGGCCTGATCAACCTCGACTTCGCCGACGTGAAGGCGGTGATGCTGGACACTGGCGAGGCGCTGATGGGCATCGGTTACGGCTCCGGCGACACCCGGGCCGAGGACGCGGCCAAGGACGCGGTCTCCAGCCCTCTGCTGGAAACCTCCATCGATGGCGCGCAGGGGATCCTGCTCAACATCACGGCTGGCAAGGACATCACGCTGTTCGAGTGCGAAAAGGCAGCCGAGATAGTGAAGGCCTCCGCCGACCCGGGCGCCAACATCTTCTTCGGCGTGGTAAATGACGAGCGCATGCAGGGTGAGGTCAAGATCACCGTCATCGCGACCGGGTTTGGCAAGAACAAGCGCCAGCAGGCAGGACAGACTCTGGCCAGCGACAGCACCACAGTCGAGTATTCGCGGCCTCTCGCCGAGAGCCGTCCCGCTTATCAGGCGGATGCCGACGATCTCAGCATCCCCGCCTTCATGCGCCCTCGTCGCTAGTGGGCTGTAACTGTCGGATGTGGAGCAGGCCGCAGGCTCGGAGACCGGCGTTCCAGGCGGGTGGTGCCAAGGATCGGGTGGCGCAAGGAGGAGCCCATCTCAAGATGGGTGACGACGCGCGCCGGGCCCCCTTGCTTAGGGGGCCCCGCTTGCGGGGAATGGAGCGCCGGCATCGGCGAGCGAAGCGAGCCCGCCCGTCTGGGGCGTCGGCTGTTCCATATTCGGCAGTTACTGTCCACTAGTGATCTAAGACCTCTCCGATGCGCTGTCCGTTCTGTGGCCACCCCGAGCTCAAGGTCGTCGATTCGCGCGACTCCGAGGTCGGGGAGGCCATCCGGCGCCGGCGTGAGTGCCTGGGCTGCGAACAGCGCTTCACCACGTATGAGCGGATCGAGACAGTGCCCTTCTACGTGATCAAGAAGGACGGACGGCGGGAGGATTTCGACCCCCCCAAGCTCTTCACCGGCCTGAAGAAGGCGACCGATAAGCGCGATATCTCGCCTGAGAAGCTGCAGACCATGGTGGCGCAGATCGAGTCTGAGCTCCGTCGCACAGGCCGGGTGGAGATCCCCAGCACCGACATCGGGGAGATGGTGATGAGCCGGCTCAAAGATCTCGACGAAGTGGCCTACATCCGCTTCGCCTCGGTCTACCGCCAGTTCATGGACCTCCAGGATGTGCGGGGCGAGATCGACAAGGTGCTCTCGAGCCGCCAGCGTCAAAAGGCGGCCCGCTAAGCCCAGCCGCAAGCGGTAGGTTGGGAACCGACCGAGTGTCGCGGGCGCCGAACCTCGTCCGATCGCCATCGGCAGGGGAGGGACTGACATGACCAAGCACGAGACCAGCAGCGGCCGCACTGTCGTCGCCAACATCTCGCTTTCACTGGACGGGCGCGTGAACGGCCGCGAAGGCGACTACGACATGGGCTGGATAGTCTCCCACGCCATCACCGATGCATCGCGGCAACACATGGTGCGCATGACGAGCACGGCCACGACGGTGCTGCTCGGCCGCAAGAATTATCAGGGGTTTGGTGCCTATTGGCCGGCCGTCGCGATGGACGAGAACGCCGACCCGCGCGATCGCACTTTCGCGCAGTGGCTCGACTCGGTCGAAAAGGTCGTCTTGTCGTCGACTCTCACGGACGCCGCCTGGTCCAACTCCCGCATCGTCGATAGAGACCCGGCCGCAGAGGTCAAGCAGCTGCGTCAGCAAGGCGAAGGGAACATCATCGTGCTCGCCAGCGTCAGCGTCATCAGGAACCTTCTTCACGCCGGCGAGCTCGATCGGCTGAGCATCACGCTCTGCCCTGAGCTGGTCGGCGGCGGTGTCCGACTTTTCGAGGATGGTTTGCCTGCTTCGTCGTGGACCCTCACGGATATTTCGAGGACCGAATCTGACGCCCTCTGCCTCCTCTACGACAGGGTCCGATAACTCTTGGAGTGCCTGGCGCCCGTTGGCACGGTCCTTCTGTCACGCCGGCCAAGGGCCTGCGGCCGCTCTCCAGCCAATCGCTACAGTCCACTAGAGGGCTGTAACTGTCGGATGTGGAGCAGGCCGCAGGCTCGGAGACCGGCGTTCCAGGCGGGTGGTGCCAAGGATCGGGTGGCGCAAGGAGGACCCCATCTCAAGATGGGTGACGACGCGCGCCGGGCCCCCTTGCTTAGGGGGCCCCGCTTGCGGGGAATGGAGCGCCGGCATCGGCGAGCGAAGCGAGCCCGCCCGTCTGGGGCGTCGGATGCTCCATATTCGGCTGTT
This sequence comes from Candidatus Dormiibacter sp., assembly GCF_050999135.1. Lineage (NCBI taxonomy): Bacteria > Bacillati > Candidatus Dormiibacterota > Candidatus Dormibacteria > Candidatus Dormibacterales > Candidatus Dormibacteraceae > Candidatus Dormiibacter > Candidatus Dormiibacter sp. The sequence goes on from NZ_JBPCPN010000051.1 coordinate 4,525, forward strand.
ACAGTCCACTAGATGGATTGGTTGGGATGGTTCATCCCCCGTGGACTGCTGCATCGGCCGGTTACGGAGAGCCTGGCGCCGCCGGATCCCTCCGATTTGACCCAGCTCGACGAACTTCGCGACCTCGGCTCCCGGCTGGAGCTCCCACATCCGGTGAGCGCTTTGTTGGAGTTCGCAAGCGAGAAGGAAGCTCTCTCGGCAGTTGACGCACTGGGGAGAGACGGTTTTGCCTGCAAGGTGCGGGCGCTACCGAACGGTCGCTGGAGCCTGCGCGCCACGAGCACGCTCGTCCCCACGCCGGGCACCATCACCCGCCTTCGGGAGCGGCTCAGCGCCAGCTGCGAGACGTTGAACGGCACCTACGTCGGCTGGGATGCGCCGCCTGTCTACTGAGCTCGCCTCGGGCCAGGTACCGGCGGTGCTGCAGCTGCCGCCGCTGGCCGCCATCGCCGGCCTGAAGCATGGTTTCTCCACTCTGACGCTGGGCTCGATGGCCAGGATCGTCGGCGGCGCCGACAGCCGCACGCCGGCTCGTCGAGCGCTGGCCGAGGAGCTGACGCTGCCGCCTGAGAACGTGGTCACGGCGGGGGCTGTGCACGGTTCCCGAGTCGCCCGCGTGGACGAACCTCAAGACCTGGTGCCCCAGACTGACGGTCTGGTCACCGACCGGGTTGGCCTGGGCCTCCTGGTGACCGCTGCAGACTGCTATCCGGTCCTCCTCTTCGATCCTGTGCGCAGGGCCGTGGGCCTCGCTCATGCCGGCTGGCGGGGGACCGCAGCCGGCATCGCAGCCAAGGTCGTGGGCACCCTGGCCCTTCACTTCGGCAGCCGCCCGGCCGACCTCCTGGCGGGCCTGGGGCCAGGCATCTGCGGCAGGTGCTACCAGGTGCCGCCGGAGGTCGCGGCTCACTTCGAGCGCCGCTTCGTGAGGCCGGCCGCCACGCCTAGCAGGTTTCAGCTCGACCTAAGGGCGGCCAACCGCCGCCACCTGGAGCGCGCCGGCGTCCTTCCGAACCAGGTCTTCGAGCATCCGGCCTGCACCTACGAGAGCAGCTTTCTCGCCTCGCACAGGCGCCGCCCTGACGGTTCGCGCTGCGCCTGCCTGGTAGCCCTTGCCTGAGGCCGGCGTCGACGACCAGACGATCGCTGAGCGGCTCGTCGGGGTCCGGCGGCGCATCGAGCAGGCTGGCGGCGACCCCAGCGCCATCGAGATAGTGGCTGCCACGAAGCGCCAGTCCCCCGCAGCATGCCGAGCGGCGCTGGCTGCCGGTCTGACTGCCCTTGGCGAGAACCGGGTGCAGGAGGCGCTGGCGAAGATGCCTCAAGTGGCCGGCGCCAGCTGGCACCTGATCGGCAATCTGCAGAGCAACAAGGTCAAGCACGCCGGCCGCTTCCAGCTCCTGCAGTCGCTGGATTCCCTCCGTCTGGCCGAGGCGCTCAGCCAACTGCCCGCGGCTCCGCAGGCGCTGCTGCAGGTCAACGTGGCTCGGGAGGAGCAGAAACACGGCGTCCTCCCTGAAGCGGCGGTGGCGACGGCTGTCGCCGTGGCCGGAGTCATCGAGCTTCGGGGCTTCATGGCGATGGGTGCCGGAGGCGGGGGGGCGGAGGCAAGTTTCCAGGAGCTGCGGCGGCTTCGGGATGAGACCGAACAGCGGCTGGGCCGACCTTTGCCTGTCCTCTCCATGGGCATGAGCGGGGACCTGGAGGCGGCGGTGCGAGCAGGCAGCACAATGCTTCGGCTCGGGGCTGTGCTTTTTGGACCCCGTAGCTTGGAGCAGCGATGACAAGTACAGTGACCCTCCTGCAGGCCTTTCTCTGGGCCTTCCTCCTCTGCCTGGTGGTACGCGGCTTCTTCAGCTTCTTGGAGCCTTACCCGCGCAACCAGATCCACCTGATCACCGTCCGTATCACCGAGCCTGTGCTGGGGCCTGTTCGCCGCGTGATCCCGCCGATGGGTGGCTTCGACCTCTCCTTCGTGGTCGTCTTCTTCGGGATCCAGCTCCTGGTCCAGCTGCTGGGCCGCCTCGTCCGCTAGGCGCCCACACCCACTGACGACCCGGTCGCCGCCGCGTCGTGAGTCAACCCTTGACGCAGGTATAGGCGCCGTACACGGACTGACGGAAATCGGCCGTCACTATCTCCAAGCCAGCGGCGGCCAGCATCGGTTCCAGCAGCCAACGGAAAGTGCTGTGCTCGGTGCGGATGTGGGTGCTGAAGTCCTCGCGGGTGTAGCCCTTGGTGGGATCGTCCACTGCGCCGTCGAGCCATCGGCTGAGCACATCGTCGGCTTGAGATGGCTGGAAGTCGTAGATCAGATCATGCAATCGCAGGACACCGTTTGGCTTCAACATCCGGCCGATGCGATCGAGGGCGACAGCCTTCCAGAAGTCGGGTAGGTGATGGAGCGCGTTGCGGCTGTACACGGCGTCGACCGGTGGTCCGGAGTGGTCGTAGCTGAGAAACCCAGCCTGTACGCCGTGAAGGTTCGATAGTCCAGCCTCGGCCGCTCGCTTGCGCAGCACGCTCATCATCACCGGCGAGACGTCGATCGCGACAACGCGGCCGAAGTCACGCGCGGCAGCGATTGCAAATCGCCCGGTCCCGGCGCCCATGTCGATAAGGGTCGAGGTCCGCCCCCGAACGTGCGCCTGGAGCACGGCCAGATCCTCGCTGGGGTCGGGTTTTCCTTGCTTGTGATCGTAACCAGCGACAAAGGCAGGGTCGCGATGTTCTGGGCCCGAGTACGCCAATTCATCAATCAGCCAGGGCCTGACCACAGTCTGATCATGACTCAGCAGGCCAGGCGCTGGCGGTGCCAGCGGGGACCAGCACCGCGGGCGTGGACCGATCAGCGCCGTGACCACCGGCCGGCCCCGTTTTTCTGGGGATCCGATCGTCGACCCTCGCTGCCGGGCGCCGGTACACTTAGCAGCGTCGTCCGGCGTCGAAGGAGACAGGTAGGCCTCTCTTTTCACCGCTCACAGAGAGCTCGCGCAGCTGAGATGCGAGCAGCGGGCAGGAGGCTGAGATCACTCCGGAGCCGGAGCCACATGAGAGTCCGCTGTCAGGCGGGAACCTGGGTGGTACCGCGGGCCGTCAGGGCTCGTCCCAGATCAACTTTCTGAAGGACGGCCACATGCAGACGGAGAAGCGGTTTCAAGAGGTTTCGCCCCGAGTCCATTTCCCGGACCTGGAGCGGGAAGTGATGGCGCTCTGGGCGGAAGAGGACACCTTCCGCCGCAGCCTGGCGCACCGCCGTGGGGGCAAGCCTTTCGTCTTCTACGAGGGACCGCCCACCGCCAACGGCCGGCCGGGGACCCACCACGTCCTGGCCCGCGCCTTCAAGGACCTGTTCGGCCGCTACCAGACGATGAAAGGCCGCTACGTCGAGCGCAAGGCAGGTTGGGACACCCATGGCCTGCCGGTGGAGCTGGAGGTGGAAAAGAAGCTGGGTGTCTCCGGCAAGCAGCAGATCGAGGATTTCGGCATCGAAGAGTTCAACCGGCTCTGCCGCGAGAGTGTCTACGAGTACGTCTCCGATTGGCGCGCATTCTCCGAGCGCATGGCCTTCTGGCTCGACTACGACGCGGCCTACTGGACGCTCGACAGCGACTACATCCAGTCAGTCTGGTGGGCACTGAAGAGCATCTGGGATCGCGGTCTCATCTACAAGGGCTTCAAAGTCGCCCCCTACTGTCCCCGCTGCGCCACTCCGCTCTCCAGCCACGAGCTGGCCCAGGGCTACGAGGACGACGTCCCCGACCCCAGCGTCTATGTGCGCTTCCGCCTGAAGCAGCAGCCCAACACTTTCCTGCTGGCCTGGACCACGACTCCCTGGACCCTGCCCGGCAACGTGGCCCTGGCGGTCGGCCGCGACCTCGATTACGTACTGGTCCAAAAGCGAAGCACCGGCGCCGGCTCCAGCGAGCCGGTCGAGAAGCTGATTCTGGCGGAGGCGAGACAGGAGTTGCTGCAGGGCGACTACGAGGTGCTGAAGCGCTTCACAGGCCAGGAGCTGCTCGACCTCGACTACGAGCCGCTCTTTCCTTATCTGCCGCCCGAGCAGCGCGCCTTCTACGTCATCGACGCCGACTTCGTCTCGACCGCGGAGGGCACGGGTGTGGTCCACACAGCTGCTGCGTACGGCGCCGACGACCTCCGCGTCTGCCAGGAGAAGGGCATTCCTATCCGCCACACTGTCGACCTCCGCGGTCGCATGGTGCCCCAGGTGGAGGCCTTCGCAGGCATGTTCGTCAAGGACGCCGATCCTTACATCATCGCCGACCTCCGCGAACGCGGCTTGGTCTACCGGGAGGAGCAGATCCGCCACACGTATCCGTTCTGCTGGCGGTGCGGAACGCCGCTCATCTACTACGCGCTGGACAGCTGGTACGTGCAAACGACGGCTGTCAAGGATGAGCTCGTGGCCAACAACCTCGCCGCCAACTGGGTGCCAGCGCATGTGAGGACCGGGCGCATGGGCGACTGGCTGGAGCACAACGTCGATTGGGCCATCTCGCGGACTCGGTACTGGGGCACGCCGCTGCCTTTTTGGATCTGCAGCTGCGGCGAGCGGCGCTGCGTAGCCTCGGCCGAGGAGCTGGGTTTGCCGCCGGAGACCGATCTGCACAGACCGTATATCGATGCCGTGAAGCTGCCCTGCCGCAAGTGTGGCGGGCAGATGGAGCGCGTGCCCGACGTGCTCGATGGCTGGTTCGACTCGGGCTCCATGCCCTTTGCCCAGCGCGGGTATCCCAGGACCGGCGCCGACGAGTTCCAGCAAACCTTCCCGGCTGACTTCATCACGGAGGCCCAGGACCAGACCCGCGGCTGGTTCTATTCACTGCTCGCCATCTCGACGCTGCTCTTTCGCCAGAACGCCTACCGCAACGTCATCTGCCTGGGCATGATAGTGGACGATCAGGGCCAGAAGATGAGCAAGTCCCGCGGCAACATCCTGGACCCGACCAAGCTGTTCGACCAGTTCGGCGCCGACGCTGTGCGCTGGCACTTCTTCGTCTCCCCGGTGGGGGAGGATCAACGGCTCGGCCCCAAGACCCTGCAGAACGTCGTCAGGCAGTTCCTGCTGACCCTCTGGAACGTGTATTCGTTCTTCGTGACCTACGCCAACATCGATGGCTTCTCGCCGGAGTCACCAGAGGTGCCGCTCTCGCAACGGCCGGTACTGGACCGCTGGCTGCTCTCCCGGCTGGACCATCTGGTGGAGACCGTCGATCACGATCTCGAGCACTACGACGTCAACGGGGCGGCCCGGCCGTTGCAAGCGTTCGTGGAGGAGCTCTCCAACTGGTACGTGCGCCGGTCGCGGCGCCGCTTCTGGAAGTCCGAATCCGATGCTGACAAGCTCTCCGCCTATCAGACGCTCTACCAGACGCTGGTCAGCCTCTCCCGGCTGCTGGCGCCATTCCTGCCCTTCGTGGCCGAGTCGCTGCACCGCAACCTCTGCGCCGGCGCCAGCGTCCACCTGGCGGACTTCCCAACTGCTTCCGGCTCGGCGCAGGACGCCCAGCTCGAACAGGAGATGGCCGAGGCGCGGCAGGCGGTGGTGGAGGGCCTGGCCGCCCGCGACTCAGCCCGGCTCAAGGTGCGCCAGCCGCTTCAGTCGGTGACCCTGCCCGGCGAGTTCAGGCCCGAGCTGGCTGCGATCATCGGCGACGAGCTCAACGTCAAGGAGGTTCGCAGCGGACCTCAGTTCCTGCTCGATACCGAGATCAGCGAGGAGCTGCGGCTGGAGGGCCTGGCGCGGGATCTGATCCGGAGGGTGCAGGATCTGCGCAAGCAGAGCGGTCTCCAGATCGAAGACCGCATAGTCCTGTTCCTGGCCGGGGCTGGAGACTGGCCTCAAGTGATCAGTCACTTCGGTGGCGTGGTGGCAGCCGAAACGCTGGCGCGCGAAGTCGTCGAACAGCGCCCGCCTGAGCTGGCAGGCGCTGAGATCGGAGAGGACCTCTGGATAGGGCTCAAACGCGCGAGCTGAGCTCGGGCCGCGTGCTGTTCGCGGTGGTGGCTGTGGTCGTCCTCGCCGTGGACCGAGTTACGAAGGGTCTCGTCACTGCCAACGTGACGCCAGGCACGGCGCTCTCAGCCGGACCTGGCGTGCAGATTGTGAACACCCACAATTCAGGGGCAGCCTTCAGCCTGGCCCCCAACGCCACCCTGTTCTTCCTGGTCGCCTCGCTGGTGGTCGCCGGCGGCCTGCTCTACTACGTCGTTCGCAATCCGGTGGGATCAGCGCTGGGCGGCACGCTGGGGCTGGTCATGGGTGGGGCCCTCGGCAACGGTTACGACCGGCTGGTCCATGGCACAGTCACAGACTTCATTGCGGTGTTCTTCTGGCCGGTCTTCAACGTCGCTGACTCAGCGATCACGCTTGGCGTCCTGCTGCTGCTCTTCGGGTATCTGCGACGTCAGCGAAGCGCTTGACGGCCGGCGAAGCTGCGGCCGGCCGGCTGGACCGCGCCCTCGCCTTGCTCGATCCGAACCTGAGCCGGAGCACCGCGGCCAGGCTGGCCCGATCTGGGCTGGTGCGGCTCAACGGGGCTGCCGCCAAGCCGGCCGACGCCGTCCGCCCGGGCGATGTGTTGGAGTACAGCCGACCTGAGCGGGTGACGGGCCAGCCGGCGGCGGAGAGCATCCCGCTGCGCTTGATTCACGACGACCCCGATTTCGTGGTCGTGGACAAACCGCCCGGCATGGTGGTTCATCCCGCCCCCGGCCATTCCAGCGGCACCCTCGTCAACGCGCTGCTGGGACTGGGCGGAGAGTGGTCCTTCGCCGGCGGCGAGGCCCGCCCCGGGATCGTCCACCGACTCGACAAGGGCACCTCGGGCCTGATCCTCGCGGCCCGCAACGACGTGGCCCACCGGGCGCTGGCCGCACAGCTGGCGGCGCGCACACTGAGCAGGACCTACCTGGCGATCGTCAGGGGCGTCCCGGCGAAGACCTCCGGCATCCTGGAGGGCCCCATCGGCCGGGATTCGACGAACCGCCTGCGGATGGCGGTGGTGGCCGGCGGCCGCCCGGCGCGCACCCGCTACCAGGTGCTGGAGAAGAGGCCAGGTCACACGCTCGTCTGCTGCGACCTGGAAACCGGAAGGACCCATCAGATCCGCGTCCATCTGACGGCGCTCGGACATCCCTTGGCAGGTGACGATCTCTATGGCGGCGTTCGTCAGGGCGAGCCGCCGAGGCCACTTCTTCACGCCTGGCGCCTTCGTCTGCGGCATCCGCTGACCGATGAGCCCTTGAGCTTTGAGGCGCCGCCACCCGACGACTTCACCACCTTTTGGGAGGGTTTGTGAACGCCGTCCCCGCCACCGCCGATGCTCTCCTGGTGGTGATCTCGGGCCCTGGTGGGGTGGGCAAGGACACGCTCATCGAGATGCTACTGCGGCGCAATCCGAGCCTGCGCTACTCGGTCTCCTACACGACCCGGCCAAGGCGCGACTACGAGGTGGACGGCGAGCACTACAGCTTCGTCAGCGTGCCGGAGTTCGCGTCTCTCATCGAGGCCGGCGAGCTGCTCGAGCACGCCAGGGTCGGCGGCCACTTCTACGGCACCTCCGCGAGGCGGGTGGAGGAGATCCAGGGCGCCGGGGTGGACGTCATCCTGAAGATCGATGTGCAGGGTGCCGAGCAGGTGCGCCAGCGGCGGCCTGACGGCGTCTACATTTTTGTTCTGCCGCCTTCCATGGAGGAGTTGACCCGTCGACGGCAGGAGCGCGGCGATCCGGCCCGGCTCAACCTTGAGCGACAGCGGCTGGCCGAGTGGGAGATGGGCTTCGTCGATCACTATGACCACGCGATAGTGAATGACGACGCCGAGAGGGCTGTGGCTGAGTTGGAGGCGCTGCTGGAGCGAGAGCGCGTCCGGCGGCGCAGTCGATAGTGGCGCTCTACGCCGAGGTCGCTGTCGAGGCGGCGCGTTCCCTCGGTCGGGAGGCGTACACCTACGCGGTCCCAACAGCTGTGGATGTTGTGCCAGGGCATCGCGTCTGGGTCCCGTTCGGGCCGCGCGGCTCGTATGGCTATGTCCTCAAAGTCCACAGCTGGACGCCGGACCGCTCTGTCAAGGACATCGAAAGGGCCGACGCCGAGCCGCTCCTGCAGCCCCATCACCTGCAGTTGGCGCGCCTGGTGGCCGACCACTATTGGGCGCCGCTGATCGAGTGCCTGCGCGCGTTCCTGCCGCCGCGGGTGCGGCTGGGACGTTCCAGCGGAGCCGGGCCGTCGAGCCGCCAGACCCGGCACAGCCGCCTGCTGCAGGTGGCCCTACCCAGCGGACCGGCTCAGGCCGGTCCTGAGCTGAGTTGGGAGCAGGCTGCCGCCGTGCAGGCAAGCCGGGAATCCTCGGCGGTGCTTCTGCATGGAGTCACCGCCAGCGGCAAGACGGAGGTCTACCTGCGCGCGGCGGAGGAGGCGCTCAGCCAAGGCCTGCGCGTGCTGCTGCTGGTCCCTGAGATCTCCCTCTCGCCCCAGCTGGTGACTCGGGTGGTCGGCCGCCTCGGCCGGCCGGCAGCCGTCCTCCACAGCCAGCTGACCGACCTGGAGCGGGCTCAGCAGTGGTGGCGCATCCGGCGAGGCGAGGTAGACGTGGTGGTCGGCAGCCGCTCGGCCATCTTCGCGCCGATCGCGCGCCTGGGCCTGATCTGCGTGGACGAGGAGGGCTCCAGCGCCTACAAGCAGGACCGCACGCCCCGTTACGAGGCCTCCTGGGTGGCGCGCCGGCTGGCCGAAGTCACCGCTGCCCGCCTCATCCTCGGCTCCGCCACGCCCAGCCTCAGTGCCTATGCCGAGGCGCAGTCAGGCAAGCTGCGGTTGGCTGAGCTGCGCCGGCGTGTGGTGGGCCGGCCGGCACAGGTGGAACTTGTAGACATGCGCCGGGAAGCCCGCTACGGGAGCCGCCTACCCATCAGCCGGCGGTTGCACACTGTGCTGGAGCAGAGCCTGGTCCAGGGCGAGCAGGCGATCCTCTTCTTGAACCGCCGCGGCGCCGCCACCTTCGTCCTCTGCCAGGACTGCGGCGCGTCGGTCGGCTGCCCCGGCTGTTCGGTCGCCATGGTGGAGCACCTGGAGCTGGCTGCGCTCTCCTGCCACTATTGCGGCTACAGCCGGCCGGTGCCCGAATACTGCCAGCACTGCGGCTCCCGGCAGATCCGCGGCCTGGGTGTGGGGACGCAGCGCCTGGAGGGGATGGTCAAGAAGCTCTGGCCGGAAAAGCGGGTTCTCCGCCTGGACAGGGATTCCAGCCGGGGACCTGACGGCTACCTGGACGTGCTGGAGGCCTTCAGCGAGGGCCGGGCGGACGTTCTCGTGGGGACCCAGCTGGTTGCCCGCGGCCTGGACTTGGAGCGGGTCACGGCAGTGGGTGTGATCGATGCCGACCTGCCCCTTCACTTTCCCGACTACCGCTCGGCCGAGGCGACATTCGCACTGTTGAGCCAAGTCGCCGGCCGGGCCGGCCGCGGCGCTCGGTCCGCCACTGTCGTGGTTCAGACCTCCAATCCCGATCATTACTCGCTGCGGCGGGCGGCCGAGGGAGATTACGCGGGCTTCGCGGCGGCCGAGCTGCCGTCTCGCCAGCGCTTCCAATTCCCTCCTTTCACGGAGCTCGCGGTCCTTACCTACAGCCATCGCGACGACGATCAGGCGGCGACGGTGACGCGCGACGCGGCCGAGGCTCTCGCCGCCGCGCTGGTCAAAGAGCACCTGGCGGGAATCCGGGTGCAGGGCCCGGCCCCGGCCTTCCTGCACCAGCTGCGCGGTCAGTACCGCTGGCAGGTGACCCTCAAGGGCGAGGAGCTGGGCCGGATCCGGCCTTTGCTGCCCGGCGGCCGTGGCTGGTCCTTCGACGTGGACCCGGCCGGCTAGACATCCCACGGCTGGATGCGCTCGTTCAGATCCGCGGGGGTAGCCAACAGCTGTGTCAGGTGGGCACCTCAGAGATCGGTTTCGCCTGTCCGGTCCCCGAGCTCTTGAGAAGCCGCGCAGGCATGTTGCGTCCTCCCCCCCGCAGCGCGGGGGGAGGCTCGGAAGGGGGGCGTCAGCGGCCCGCCTTGCCCCGCCGCCCTGTGGTGAGACCTTGCGTCCAAGGTCCGTCAAGCCCCTCTCTCGAGGGCCCAGGAGCTGCGGCGAGATGCCCAGGACCGAAATGGCGGCTCTGGTCCAGCCTGCAAGCCAAGGCCCCCCACCTGCCTCCCCCCGGGGCGGGGGGAGGACGACCTCAACCAAGAGCTCCGTCGAACTCGGGTCAAGGAATGGTTACCGCGCACCTGAGGTTGGGCGCATGGCTGATGCGCCGGTCGAGCGTTACCAGCGGCGCGTCCGTCAGCTCGGCGACAGCGACGTAGCTGGCGTCATAGCTGGAAAGGTTCCTGCGCAGCTCCCAGACCCTCGTGCCGAGGAGCTCGTATGGCCAGAAGTCGATCGTCAGGTCGAGCAAGTCCACATGGGCCTGCGCGGCCTGGTCGGCACTGATGAGCCCGGCGATCTCGTGCCGCCGGATGATGTTGCTGGACTCGAACATGACCAGGCTCGGGGCGCTCAGGCCGGCGCCGGCCAGTGTCTCGGCGACCCATCGTCCGTCCGGGCCTGCGTCGAGGAGCAGGGCAACGACGGCGGAGGCGTCGCAGACTGCCCTGGTGCTCAACGCCTGTCTGCGTCTCGCGCCGCGAGTATCGATTCCGCGCCAGCTCGCGCCCCGGTGGCGGTAACGCGTGCGCGGGCTCGGGCGATGACGTCGTCGACGGATGGGCGTGCGGCGGTGTCCACGAGCATGCCACGTAGATATTCTTGCAGTGACTTGCCGGCGCGGGCAGCACGAGCGGCGAGCTCGTCGCGCACGGCATTCGGAACATCGCGAACGGTGATAACCACACTCATGCAGTCATAGTAACTGCATCGCAGTCGAGTTGCGGCTGTCCGTCTCGGCGCTGCAGGCTAGTACAGCGGGTCACCAGCTCGCTGCGACACCGGGGTTTGGGAGGCTGGGGCGCCGGTAGAATTCTTTGGCCCGATGTCGATCCGTAAGATCCTCGACTTCAAGCATCCGGCCCTGCGCACGAAGGCCAAGAAGGTGGCTCGCGTGGACGGCTCAGCTATCCGCTTGCTGGACGATCTGGTCGAGACGATGTACGCCGCTCCCGGCGCCGGCCTGGCCGCCAACCAGATAGGCGTCACGCTGCGCGCGATAGTGGTGAAGGGCGACGAAAACCAGCACCACGCGCTCATCAACCCTGAGCTGGTCAAGGCTGAGGGCAGCCAGATCGGCTACGAGGGCTGTCTCAGCTACCCCGGCTGGGTGGGCGAGGTGGAGCGGGCCGAGCACGTGGTCGTCAAGGGCCTCAACCGCAAGGGCAAGCCGGTCAGGATCAAGGCCTCAGGTTTTACAGCGCGCGCCTTCCAGCACGAGATCGACCACCTGGACGGCATTCTCTTCACCGACCGCCTGACAAGCCTGGAGACACTGCGTCCCGCGGAGGAGCACGAGGCCGAGCTGGAGGCGGTGGAGGCCTGAGCAGGCTCGTCTTCGCGGGGACGGCGCCGTTCGCCGTACCCGCCCTGCGAGCGCTGACGGCCGCAGGCCATCAGGTGGAGCTGGTCGTGACTCAACCAGATCGACCGGCCAACCGCCTGCAGATGACGGCGCCGGCCGTCAAGCTCGCAGCGCAGGAGCTGGGAGTGCCGGTTTTCCAGCCGGAGCGGCTGCGGGCAGAGGAAGCGGTGAGTCGGATAGCTGCCCTGAAGCCTGAGCTCCTGGTGGTCGCGGCCTACGGCCAGATAGTGCCGGCCCCAGTTCTGTCCATCGCCAGCTGCTGTCCGCTTAACGTCCACGCCTCGCTGCTGCCGCGCTGGCGGGGCGCCGCGCCCGTCGCCTACGCCATCCGGGAGGGTGACAGGGTGACAGGCGTCAGCATCATGGTGATGGACGAGGCGCTTGACCATGGCCCAGTGCTGAGCCGCGAAGAAACCGCCATCGGCCCCCGGGAAGACGCTGTCGAACTGACCTCCCGCTTGGCGCGGCTGGGCGCGGGGCTGCTGGTCGAGACCATCACCCGCCTGCCGGAGATTCAGCCAGAGGACCAGGACCATGCCCGTGCAACCTACGCCGGCAAGCTGAGCCGCACCGACGGCGAGCTGGATTGGTCGCTGGCGGCGGAAGCGCTCGACCGTCATGTGCGCGCCTACCGAACCTGGCCCGGTGTCACAGTTCCCTTCGCCGGCGGCCGGGTGAAGGTTCTGAGCGGACGGCCGCTGTCAGGTGGGGGCGAACCGGGCACCGTTCTGCGAGCCGAGCGCGAGGGCGTTGAAGTGGCCTGCGGCGAGGGCTCCTACCTGCTGGAAGAGGTCCAGTTGCCTGGGCGCAAGCCCATGCCGGCCCGACTGTTGGTGGCAAAACGTGCCTGAGAAGCCGCGGTTCCGCGACGTCGCTGTCAACCGCCGTGCCTACCACGATTACTTCATCGACGAGACCCTGGAGGCAGGCCTGGTCCTGGCCGGGACCGAGGTGAAGTCTCTTCGCGCCGGTCGAGCCAACCTGCGGGAGGGCTTCGTCCGCGTCGACGGGCACGAGGCCTGGCTGGAGAACGTCCACATCAGCGCCTACGAACGGGGTGGCTACACAAACCACGAGCCGATCCGGCCGCGCAAGCTGCTGCTGCACGCAGAGGAGATCGCCGGTCTGATCGGCAAGGTCAAGCAGAAGGGGTACACGCTGATCCCGATCCGGCTCTACTTCGCCCGCAACCGGGCGAAGGTCGAGATCGGTTTGGGGCGGGGCAAAAAGCTCTACGACAAGCGCCAGGCGCTGGCGGCGGCGGACGCCAAGCGGGAGATGGCACGAGCGCTGCGGGGGTAGGTTTCTCGCTTCGCGGAGCGGGTAAGCTTGGGGGGCAACAAGAAGTTCAATGTTGTCCTTGGGGGCGTCCGGTCTCGACGGGGCAAGTGGGCTTTGGGATTGCGAGCCGAAGGCGTGAGCGATACAGCGCAGGCAACACAAATGCCAATAATGAGCGACAGCTCGCCCTCGCTGCGTAAGCAGTAGATGACGAGTTCCCGGGACGTAGGAGCCCGGGCATCGCCCCCGGCGGCGCCGGCCGGTCGGGGTAACGGTGTCACATTTGCCGGCTTGCTCGGGCGGGGGCGCGACGGCCCCGCTCAGGGACTTTCACCGGCGCTGGCCGTCAGGGATCCTGCCGAGAGGAGCCCTGCGGTGAGAGCAAAATCCCGGCTACGCTCGTAGAGATCCCAGGGGACGCTGCTTCGGACGCGGGTTCAACTCCCGCCGCCTCCACCAATTTCTGAACCGGCTTCGGGCTGCAGGTCGATCTTCAACGATCTTGACGCCCGAAGCGGGTAAATGCTACGAAGAACCGCCCGCAAATGCTAGATGGCCGCCGCCTCTAGGACGGCAACGCTGTGGGCGGGATGGACCCGCCTCAGCTCGAAACCACCAGCGCGGAGGAGGTCGTCCCATTCGGCGCGCGTGCGTTCGCGTCCGCCGGCCGCAACCAGCATGTTCAGATCAGAAAACTTCCCTTCAGGCCCCTGGTTTGGGGGCTCGATAATCTGCTCGATTATCAGGAGAAGACTGTCGTCGCGCCCTGCGGCCCGAATCGTCTTGAGGATGCGTGTGGCTTCGGGGTCGTACCAGTCGTGCAGGACGGCCTTCAGAAGGTAGGCGTCGGCGTTCCCGGGGACCGATTCGAAGAAGTCGTCCGCCAGCAGCTTGCACCTGTCGCCGACGCCCGAAGAGGCGATGTAGGCCCGCGCTGCCTTCCTCAATGACACCGACCGACGCCAGGGCGCGAAGCAGGCGATAGAGGGCCTCCTCCTGCGAGCCCGTCGCGGCCGCGAGCTCAGCCACCGGGGCCGAACCTTGCCCCAACCGGTCAGGTATGCCGAGCGTCACTGCCGCGTGGATCGCGTGAGAGACCTGGTACCCGTTGACCAACCGGCGCAGGGTTGCCCGGTTCGTCGATCTGGTGTCATCGGTGCTCGTTGGGAGTCGTGGCCCGTTTCCACGGGGATAAGCAGGCGGGAGGCAACGATCTCATTCGTTGGCGCCAACGCCTGGCAGTATGCCAGCAGGGGATCCCCGGTGCCATGGTGTCCGGGGTTCATCACCTCAGCGGCCGCCGCTGTCGACCTTCACGACGAGCGCGGCGCCCGTGTCGCCGGCGGCACAACCGCTGAACAGGCCCCGGCCGCCGCCGCGCTCGGCCAGCTCCTCCACCAGCTCGATCAGCAGGCGCATACCTGTCGGTCCCTGGGGATGGCCGAAGACGAGCGAGGAGCCGTGGTTGTTGAAGCTGTCCAAGGGCAGGTCGAACTCACGCGAGAAGTACACGTCGTTGACTGCAAAGGGGTTGTGAGTCTTGACAGCCGCCATGTCCTCGATGCCGAGTCCGGCCGCCGCCAGGGCCGCGCGCGCAGCCGGCACCGGCGCCGTCGGCATGAAGCCGGGCTTCACCCGAGCCTGGCCGAAGCTCAGCAGCTGCACCTCGATCGACCCGTCGCGGCTCATCTCCCGCGCCCGCTCCCGGCCGGTCAGGACCAGCCCGCAGTTGCCGTCGGCAGCGTGAGTCTGGCTGCCGTAGGTGACCGTCCCGCCGTCTCTCACAGGCTTCAGCCGCGCCAGGCCTTCGGCAGTGCTCGGAAAGATCCCCTCATCGTCGTGCAGGGTTCCGATCACCTTCCGGCCGCTGGGGTCGCGTAGCTCGACTGGCACCAGATAACGGCTCAGAAACCCGTCGGCGTCGGGGGTTCGGTCGGCGGCGTACTGCTGATAGCGGAGCAGCGTCACCTCATCCTGTTCCTCGCGGCTGATGCTCTCCGCCTCGGCCACGTTCTCAGCAGTGGCGGCCATCGGTCCGGCCTGGGCGAAGGGGTCGTTCTGGAAGTTGTCCCAGACCCACTCTTCAGTCACCCCGCGACCACCCGGGCCACTCGCGTCCGGGTAGTAGATGTGGGGTCCGTTGCTGGTGCGGTCGGCGGCGATGGCCAGGATGCAGCCGGGGCCGCCAGCCGAGTCCACCTCCACAGCTGCGTCCGCGATGATCCTGGCCGACGTGGCGCAGGCCTGCATCACCGTCGGCCCGCTGATGTCAGGATTGCCGATCAGGCCGGCCAACCAGGGTGCGCCATAGAAGCTCTGCGGGGAAGGCACAGTGGTGCCCAGGAAGAGCGCTTGGAAGTCCTTGGCGTCGATCTTCCGCTCGGCCAGCGCTGAGCGCGTGACGGCGGCAGCGAGTTGGATCGGATGCTGCTGGGCCAGGCTGCCCTGCCAGCGAGCGAACGGCGTCGACCAGTAGCCGCCGTAAGGGATGTAGGTCTGCTCGAACTTCATGGCTCCTGGCCTTGCAGGCAGTCGAGGAACTATCGCGCTGCTCCGTAGACTACCCGCCATGACCCAGCCCCGCCCCCCCTGCGCGCTCGTGGTTCCCAAGCAGCGTCCGCCCGCCGATCAGACCCTGCTGCAGACGCCGAGCATCTACGATCGCCACAGCGATTCCTGGCGCGTGCTCCGCTTCGTCTCTGAGTTCGTCGAGGGCTTTGACGCGCTGGCTGATTTGGGGCCGGCCGTCACCTGCTTCGGCTCCGCGCGCGTAAGGCCTGACAATCCGCTCTACCAGCAGGGCCTGCGTGTCGGGGCGGCGCTGGCGCGCCGCGACGTCGCGGTGATCACTGGCGGGGGGCCGGGGATGATGGAGGCCATCAACCGGGGCTGCTTCGAAGCCGGCGGCCTGTCGGTGGGCTGCAACATCGAGCTGCCTCATGAGCAGTCACTCAACGATTACTGCGAGGTGGGGGTCGAATTCCGCTACTTCTTCGTCCGCAAGATGATGTTCGTCAAGTACGCCCAGGGCTTCATCATCTTTCCAGGGGGCTTCGGCACCCTGGACGAGCTGTTCGAGTCCCTCACCCTGGCCCAGACAGGCAAGATCGAGCACTTTCCGGTCATCCTCTTCGGCAGCGCCTACTGGGGAGGACTGCTTGACTGGCTCCAGGAGAAGGCCCTGGACCAGGGCCTGGTGTCACCTGACGACATGTCGCTCCTGACCATCACCGATGATCCCGAGGAGGCGGCTGACCTGGCCACGCGAGGCGCCTTGGAGCCCAGCCACGATGAGAGGAAGGTGGACGCCCAATAGACCTCCAGACAGCTGTTCTGAAGCCAACATTTCTGCGGGACGGCGGCCAGCCCGCTGAAGCCGTCGCCGGGTTGTTGGCAGAGTTCCTCTCGGCCGCCCGGGAGAGCCTGGATGTGGCGATCTACGACCTGGCGCCCAGCGGCCCGGCGGCTGACACGCTGCGTGCAGCTTTCCAGGCGGCCGCGGGTCGGGGAGTCAGGGTCCGCTTGCTCTTCAACCAGGAGCCGCCCCGGCGGAGCAAGCCGCTGCCGCCGCCTGGCTTCGTGGATTGGGATTGGCTCAAGGCTCTGGGAGTTCCCTTCCAGCCCATTCCGGGCGAACCCGATCTGATGCACCACAAATACGTGGTCCGAGACGTCGCGACGCCGGAGGCGGCCGTCTGGACGGGCTCGACCAACTGGACGACTGACAGTTGGACCCGGGAAGAGAACGTCATAGTCCGCTTGGCCGAGCCGGTCATCGCGGCTGCTTACGGGGCCAACTTTGAGGAGCTGTTCCAGTTGCGCTCGGTCCAGGGCTCGGGCCAGGAGGAGCCGGAGTGGCGGCAGCCCCAACCCGACCTGCGGCTGCGGGCCTTCTTCACTCCTGGTCGCGCCCAGAAGCTGGTCCATGAGATCGCTCAGCGCCTGGCGCTGGCCCAGCGCCGGATTCGCATCTGTTCGCCTGTCCTCACCTCGGGTCCGGTGCTTGCGAGTCTGGCCGAGACCATCTCCAGGCAGGGCCCAGACATCGCCGGGTGCTTTGATGAGACCCAGATGGACGAGGTGCGTCGCCAGTGGGGTTCGCAGCCCCAATCGGCCTGGAAGTTGGGCCTTTGGGCTCGGATCTCGTCCGCAGTGCCCTGGGGCGCCAAGCGCTCGGAGCCCTACGCGCCAGGTTCGCTGCACGACTTCATGCACGCCAAGTGCACAGTGGCCGACGACACAGTGTTCGTGGGCAGTTTCAACCTCTCCCACAGCGGGGAGGCGAACGCTGAGAACGTCCTCCAGATCGAGCACGCGCCCACGGCCGACGCGTTTGCCGGCTACATCGACGAAGTCCGCGCCCGCTATCCGTGGACGCCGCCGGCCGCGAAGATCCCGGGCGGGGCGTCGGGAGACTGAAGGTAGAGGTGTCTGTCCGTCTGCGGCTGCTCTTGGCTCTGCTCGCGCTCGGGGCACTGGCCGCCGGGGGCCTTGCCTACCAGCTGATCAGCCTCCGCAGCAGCTCCGCACCGGGCACGCTCCTGGTCCTGGCTGCCGCCGCGCAGCCCGACCGGCTCGGACCTACCAGGATCTCGATCGGCGCCGGCTCCTTCGACGTCTCGGGCGGAGTCCCGCGCGCGCCTGAGAGCGCCAAGCTGAAGGAGCTCAGCGTTCGGCCCGGCAGCTATGAGCTCCAGATTCCCGGACAGCCCGCAGCCCGCAAGATCACCATCTCCAGCAACCAGGTTCAGCCGCTGCTGCTGGCGGTGGAGGGGGGACGCGTGCCGGCCGGCGGCGCCTACATCGGCGACCAGGAGCTGAATCTGGGCCTGCAGGAATTGGGCGGCAAGCTGACCAGGCCCGCCGATGTCAGCCTCCAGGACCAAGCGGGCCGGCCCCTGGATCGGAGCACCTTCACCGGCCGGGACACAGTTGTGGCCGCGTTCCACACCAACTGCCACCAGACCTGCCCGCTCTACACAGGCCTGCTCTTCCAGCTTCGCCAGGCAGCACCTGATGTCAACCTGCTCGAGGTGACCACCGATCCGGGCACCGACACTTCGCAGGTACTGGCTCAATATCGCGAGCGCATAGGCGCCGACTGGCTCTTCGCCACCGGCAGCCAGGACGCCATCGCGGAGTTTTGGGCGCCTTTCGGCATTCAATCCTCCACCGGTGACACCCACACGTCAGGACTCGTCCTCATCGACCGCCACGGCTATGTGCGCGCCGCTTACACGGGGGCGCCGGACGTGGGGGGCAAGCTCCCCGCCCAGCTAAGCGCCGAGCTGGACCCGGCCGGTCGCGAGCTGCTGGCCGGCCATGGTGAGGGCTGGGGCTCAGCGCAGGTGCTGGAAGCCTTGAAGACGGTTACTGCGAGCGAGCCGTCCCGGTCGGGCAGTCCAGCCCCCGCCTTCAGCCTCGCCGCTGGCGACGGCGGCAGCGTGACGCTGGAGCAGTTCAGGGGCCGGCCGCTCATCCTGAACTTCTGGTGGACCGGTTGCCCGCCCTGCCGGCAGGAACTGCCGGCACTGCAGCGGTTTGCCGCCCAGCACCCGGAGACCAGCCTGCTGCTGGTCGACAACCGCGAGAGCCAGGCGACCGCCAGCGGCTATCTGCGTTCGATCGGGGTCAGGGCGTCGCTGGCACTGGATCAGGACGGGCGCGTCGCGGCGGCCTACCGAGTCGCAGGGTTCCCGACCACAGTTCTGGTGGGCCCCGACGGCACCATCCGCGATCAGCAGGCAGGACCTGTCAACGAGGCGGCGCTGGCTCAGGCGCTCACGGCGCTGCACTGATCGGAGCTGAGCTGGGCAGCGGGACCCTGATCCCCGCCTAGACTGGACGCTGGTGAACCAAGCGGCCGCAACTTCCAGCCGAGCCAGGCGCGGCGCGTTCTCCCAGATCCGGGACTACCTGAGCCTCATGAAGCTGCGGGTCGTGCTTCTCTTGGTTCTCACCGCGCTCGGCGCCATGCTGCCGGCGGCGCACGGCGTGCCCCGACTGGAAGCTGTGCTGGCTGTGCTCCTGGGCGGCACGCTGGCCGCCGGTGGGGCCTCCGCCATCAACGCCTGGTTCGACCGCGACATCGACGCCGTGATGGCTCGGACTCGGCGGCGGCCGGTGCCGGCGGGGCGCATCCCGGCCCGAAACGCCCTTGTCTTCGGCATCCTCTTCAACGTCGTCGCCTTCCTGGTGCTGTGGCGCGCCGCGAACCTGGTGGCTGCCTGCCTGGCCCTCATCGGCACGCTGATCTACATCTTCGTGTACACCATTTGGCTCAAGCGTTCGACGCCTCAGAACATAGTCATCGGCGGAGCGGCTGGCGCCATGCCGCCGCTGGTGGGCTGGGCTGCGGTGACCGGCGGCCTGGACTGGACTGCGCTGTCGCTTTTCGCTGTGATCCTCTTCTGGACGCCACCGCACTTCTGGGCGCTGGCGCAGATGATCCGGCGCGATTACCAGGCGGTGGAGGTGCCCATGCTGCCAGTGGTCGCACGAGCCGGCTCGGTGAAACGGCAGAGCCTGGTCTACGCGGTGCTGACACTGGTTGTCAGCCTGGTGCCGTTTCTCACCCATGCCGAGGGCGCCATCTATCTGGCCGGCGCCCTGGTTCTGGGTCTGGGCCTGGTGACGCTGTGCCTGCTCGATCTGGTCAGGCGGGGCTGGACGCGGCGGCTCTTCGGCTACTCCTCCATCTACCTGGCCGGGCTGTTCGCGCTGCTCGCTCTCGGCACCGTCGCCGGCTAGTGGTCCACTAAAAACCACGTGCGGGGTCCTCTGGTGCCCGCCGGCTGGCTGGCTGAGCACCTGGCTCAACCTGAGCTTTCGGTGCTCGACTTTCGCTGGTATCTCGATGGCCGCTCGGGCGCTGCCGCTTACGCCGAGGGCCATATCCCCGGGGCTGTCTTTGTCGACCTGGCCGAAGTCACCGGCGACCGCTCGGGCGCCGGCCGCCATCCTCTACCCGGACGGCAGCAGTTTCAAGCCGCCATGCGCCGGGCAGGCGTGGGGCGCAGCTCGCAGGTGGTGGTCTACGACGACCAGGGTGGCTTTGTTGCCGCCCGGCTCTGGTTCCTGCTTCGCTACTTCGGCCATCATCAGGTGTACCTGCTGGATGGCGGACTGCAGGCTTGGACGGGGGAAACGAGCCGCGAGCCGGTGACAGTCGCCCCGGGGGACTTTCAGGCCGCAGAGCCGTCGCACGATTGGGTGCTCGATTACGGGCAGATGCAGGGCCTGCCGGCCGGGACAGTCTTGGTGGACGCCCGCGCCCGAGAGCGTTTCAGCGGTGAGACAGAACCGATCGACGCCCGCGCCGGTCACATCCCAGGCGCGCGCAACGCCCCCTGGTCAGGCAATCTGGATGCTGAGGGTCGATTCCTGTCTGCCGAGCAGCTGCGGCAGCGCTTTCGCTCGCTTGGAGTGGGCGCCGGCAACACTGTCTGCTACTGCGGCTCGGGTGTCAGCGCCTGCCACAACCTGGTCGCATTGGAGCTGGCAGGCATTTCCGGCACGCGCTTGTATGAGGGCTCCTGGAGCGATTGGTCGTCCCGACCCCAGGCGCCTGTCGAGACAGGACCAGATCCCGGCTCTGGCTGAAGCACACTTTGGCGGCAAAGCAGCAGCCGGTCTCGGCGAGCAGCAAGCCGACGAGTAATTCTCAGCCCTGGTCCGACACTTCTCGCCTTACCGATGACGGGAGGCAGGGCGCTTGTTGCCCTAACCTACAGCGATGCTGCTCGAAGGAAAGAAACTGCTGATCACAGGGGTGCTCGATCGCAAGAGCATTGCTTTCGCCATCGCTGAAGAGGCGCAGAAGGCGGGGGCCGAGATCGTCCTCACCAGTTTCGGCCGCGTTGCCAACATCACCCGAATGATGGCTAAACGATTGCCCCAAGCGGCTGATGTTTTGGAGCTCGACGCCACCAAGCAGGAGGATGCGGAGGCCGCCGGCGAGGAGCTGATAGGCCGCTGGGGCCGACTGGACGGTTGGGTTCACTCCATCGCCTTCGCCCCTGACGACGCGCTCGGCGGCAATTTTCTGCAGACGCCTTGGGAGAGCGCCGCCACCGCTTACCGGGTCAGCGCTTTCTCGCTGAAGACGATAGCGGCAGGACTGCTCCCGGCCATGCAAGAGCGGGGCGGTTCGATCGTCGCTCTCGACTTCGATAACTCGGTGATGGCCTGGCCTTCCTACGACTGGATGGGCGTCAGCAAAGCCGCCCTGGCGGCGGTGGTCCGCTACTTGGCGCGCGACCTGGGGCGCTACAGAATTCGCGTCAACGCAGTTGCCTCGGGGCCGGTTCGCACCATCGCCGCCAAAGGTGTTCCCGGCTTCGATCAGGTCGAGAAGACATGGGCCAAGCGGGCGCCGCTGGGCTGGGACACACGTGACCCCAGCCCGGTGGGCAAGAGCGTCTGCGCGCTGCTCAGCGATTACCTGCCGATGACCACGGGGGAGGTCCTCCATGTCGACGGCGGCCACCATGCGAGCGGTTCCGAGCTGATCCCACCATCAAGTAGTCGCCGGGACTAGTGTCCCGCGCCGGACCCACTTTGCACTACATGCTGGGTGGACCGGGCGCAGCGCCCCCAGATGGTGCTACACTCCCCGCAAATCTCTCAATGGAGGTCCGCTTGCGGGAGTGTCTCTTGATCTACGTGGATGCTGCTCTCGACCGAAATGGCCGGGCCGGATGTGGCCTTGCAGTTTTTTTTCGCGGCCGATTGCTCTATGCCGAGTCTTTCGGTTTGGACCATACGGGCGGCTCGGCCCAGTTGGAGGCGCAGGTGTGCGCCGGCGCGCTCGACCTGGCGGCGGCCCGCTGGCCGGCTTATCGCGTGGTTGTACGCACCGACTGCGCGCCGGTGGTTCGCAGCCGGTCTCAAGCCAGCGAGACATTCCGGCTGGCCGTCAGCGAGGTGCGGGAACGTGTTCGTCACCGGCATCGGGTAGTACGTTATGTGAGCCGCCGTGCCAACCCGGCCCACGAACTTGCCCGCGAGGGACTGCGGAGCATGAGCAAGCGCAACCTCTCACTGGCGGCGTGATCCGGGTTATATTGACTTTTCCAACCACAGCGAAAAAGGCGTCTGAAGGAGAAGTCTGAATGTCTGAACAAGAAGTCATAGCAACTGCCCCGCGTCGGCGAGGCCGCCCGCCGGGCAGCAAGAATCGCACCACTGCTGGAACCGCCACGCGCGCGGGAAGTCGGAGTCGCGATACGCGCAGCAAGGGGCCGGAACTCGTCGAGACTTTGAACACCATGGTCAACGACCTGATCAAGGAGAACCGCAGCCTGAAGCGCCAGCTCGAGAAGGCCAATCAGGGTGGCGGCGCGGCGGCCGCCTCCATCGAAAAGGGTCTTCGCAACCTTCAGCGGCGCGTGGAGCGCGCCTTCACTGCCGGCCCCACAACTCGCCGTCGGCGGACTACTCGCGCTGGCGCCGGGACCAGCCGACGTCGCTCGAAGACGACCCCGACTCAAGGCTAGCGATTGCAGTTCGGCAGCGGGCGGGTGTTGAAGCGCCCGCCCCGGGGCTTGTTTTCGATCACGTCCAGATAGCGGTTGCAGACCTGGTGGCCGCTGCCGCCAGGTTCCATGCCGATTACGGGCTGCGCTCGATAGCCGGAGGCCGTCACCCCGGCCGCGGCACCGCCAACCGGATTATCCCGCTGGGTGATTGCTATTTAGAGCTGATCACCATCGCTGACGAAGATGAGGCCGAGCGCCATCCCGCTTCTCGGCGAGTCGTTCGCGCGGTGGCTGATGGGACTCTCTTTCCGGTCTGGATCGCCACGGTTGACGACTTGGCGGCGGAACGCGAACGGCTGCTCCGTCTGCGGCTCCCGCTACCTGCCCTGACCGAGGGCTCGCGAACGAAGCCTGACGGGAGTCGCCTCGAATGGCGCATGCAGGAACTGGTCGCTGACGGGGAACCGAGTCCTCTGCCCTTTCTCATCGAGTGGCAGGTACCGGCTGAGCAGTACCCAGGCTGGCTGCCGCCAGCAGACCCCCAGCGCCGCGTGCGGTTCCGATCGCTGCTGCTGTCGGACCCCGACCCGGCCCGCGCCCGGAGCCTTCTCGGCGAGGTGCTGAAGGGCCAGGCGGGCTGGTGGAGCGTCGAGGAAGGCGAGGCCGGTGTGCGCGAGGTCAGGCTGGCAGGACCACGCGGACCTATCCGGCTGAGTAGTGTCTGAACCCGCTGAAGAGAATCTCTCTCGGGTCCAACCAGCCGTTCAGTTAACTAGCGGTAGCCGGGCCGCCAGGCGTTCTGCGGCACCTGCTCCTGGCCGGCCAGCCGGTAGGCGTCCATGATGCTCCAGGCCCAAAGGCCGAAGCCGCCCATCTCCATCGGGACTCCCACCGCCGCGCCGACCACTGTGAGGTCCAGATCGGCGCCGAAGAGCTGAAGCCCGGCGAACCCGGCAAGGGTCATGAGGCCCTTGGCTTTGTGGCCGAGGTAGATGTGACCCAGGCCCGGCACGACGCTGAGCGCGGCGGCCAGAAAGCGACTCCGGCGCTGCAAGGTCGGTGGGGCGGCG
The DNA here is from genome assembly GCF_050999135.1 of Candidatus Dormiibacter sp. NCBI lineage: Bacteria > Bacillati > Candidatus Dormiibacterota > Candidatus Dormibacteria > Candidatus Dormibacterales > Candidatus Dormibacteraceae > Candidatus Dormiibacter > Candidatus Dormiibacter sp. Next base: position 27,930 of record NZ_JBPCPN010000051.1, read on the forward strand.
GCCTGCAAGCCACAAGTGAGACAACCGGCGGCGGGATGAGCGAGCGGGGAACCACAGTTGCCGCAGAGGGTGGTGGGGGTTGCCATTTGCGAACTTGATACCCGGAACTGTTAGCCTCGAACCATGCCCGGGCGGCGAGCAGCACTGAGGCGGCTGGAGTCAGCCCGCGAGGAGTTTTCGGGCGTAGCCCGGCGATGGCTGAGGAGCAGTTGAAAGGTAAGCAGTGAAGCCAGACGGTAGGCACAACCTGACCGACTACGAGGCGACCGTCCGTGACTTCCGGCTCCAGGTCCCCGACCGCTTCAACTTTGCGCGAGACGTGGTGGGCCGCTGGGGGCAGGACCGCGACAAGCTGGCCATGCTCTGGCTGGCCGGCGACGGTTCGGAACGGCGGCTGACGTTTCGCGATTTCGACCAGCGCTCGGAGCGGGTGGCGCAGGTCCTGCAGCAGCAGGGAGTCCAGGCGGGTGACAGGGTGATGGTCCAGCTGGGCCGGGTCCCTGAGTGGTGGGAGGTGCTGCTCGGCTGCTTCAAGGCCGGCGCGGTGGCTGTGCCGGGCCCGGTTCTGCTGACTGCCAAGGACATCGCCTACCGCTCGCAGCTGGCGGAGGCCGTCGCCTACGTGACGGACGCTGACGGCGCCGCGCGTGTCGACGAGGTGCGGGCTGAGTGTCAGGGCCTCCGAGTGTTGCTGCAAGTCGGCAGTGAGAGCAGGCCTGGCTGGCTCGACTACGAAGCCGAGGTGGAGGCTGCCTCCGGCCACGTTCGGATGGTCGACACTGCCAGCGCGGATCCCGCGCTCATCTACTTCACCTCGGGCACAGTCGGTCCGCCCAAGATGGTTCTTCACACCCACGCCTCGTATCCGATCGGCCACGTGATCACCGGCCGCTTCTGGCTGGATTTGCGCCCTGACGACCTGCATCTCAATCTCTCTGAGACAGGTTGGGCCAAGGCCGCCTGGAGTTCCTTCTTCGGACCTTGGAATATGGGGGCGGCGCTCTTCGTGCAGGACGCGAGGGGCAGGTTCTCCGCTGCCGAAACACTGGATCTCTTGGACCGGTACCCGATCACCACCTTCTGCGCGCCACCGACCGCCTACCGGATGCTGGTCCTGGAGGACCTGGGCCGGCGGCAGCTGGAAAACCTGCGCTGGTGCGTCGGCGCCGGCGAGCCGCTGAACCCAGAGGTGATCGAGACCTGGAAGCGGGGCACAGGTCACGAGATCCGCGACGGGTACGGCCAGACCGAGACCATCCTGCTCTGCGCCAACTATCCCACGCTCCAAGTCAAGCCAGGCTCGATGGGCAAGCCCTCGCCCGGCATTACTGTCGCGGTCATCGACGAGGAAGGGCAGTCGCTGGCGCCTGACAACGAGGGGGACATCGCCGTCAGGACTCGGCCCGAGCGGCCGGTCGGGATCTTTCGCGAGTACTGGCGGAACCAGGCCGCCACCGCGGCGGCGCAGCGGGGCGATTGGTACGTGACGGGGGACCGTGCCTATGTCGACAAGGACGGCTACTTCTGGTTCGTCGGTCGGGGTGATGACGTGATCATCTCGGCCGGTTACCGCATCGGCCCTTTCGAGGTCGAGAGCGCGCTGGTCGAGCACCCGGCCGTGGCCGAAGCCGCCGTCGTCGGCAAGCGGGACGAGATGCGCGGCACGATAGTGAAGGCTTACGTGATCACGGTGCCCGGCCACGAGCCAACGCCGCAGCTGGCGGCAGAGCTGCAGGAGCACGTCAAACGGCAGACCGCTCCCTACAAGTACCCACGCGAGGTGGAGTTCGTGAGCGAGCTGCCGAAGACGATCAGCGGCAAGATCAGGCGGGTGGAGCTGCGCCAGCGAGGCTGACCGCCGCCCTGTTCAGCGGCTCCGGCGGCACCCTGGGCAGCATCAGCGCAAGGCAGAATATGCCGAGCGCGGCGCCGGCGTGGACCCAGAAGGGGACCCTGCTGCTGTGCAGATGGTCGAGCAGCACGCCGCCGGCCAACGGTCCCAGGAAAGCCAGTGCGTAGCCGGCGGTCAGAACTATTGCCGAGAAGCCTGCCACGTCACCGCTGCTTCGGGCCAGCAGGGCGGGCAGGGCCATGGAGCCTGTGAAGGTCATGCCGATGGAAGCACTGATCAGCCCCGCCCACAACCAGGCCAGCCCGGTCAGGCCGAGGGCAAAGCCGAGCGAGCCGGCCAGCATGAGGATCCCGGCACCTGCATAGAAGGAGCGTGAGGTGGCCCAGGGCCGCCGCAGCAGCAGCAGGACTGCGGCCAGCGGCAGGTTGACAAGGTTCAGCACGAGCAGGGCCCCGGTCAGGGTGCCCGGCCCCGCTGAGCGAAGCGTGAAGGGAAGCCAGGTACTGGTCCCGTAGTAGACGAGGCTCTGCGCGCCGAACAGCCCGGCCACCTGCCAGACGGCCGGTTCGCGGGTCAATGCCAGAATGCGGCCCGGCGTGGCGGTGCTGCCGCTCTCCCGGGGAGCCCAGAGCTGCCAGAGGCACGCCGCCACGAGGATGGGGACTGCCCAGATGACAAACGTGCCGCGCCATCCCGCCAGGAAGAGCAGGGGGACGGTCAGGGTCGCGCCGCAGAGGCCGCCCAGGCCGAGCGAGGTGGTGTAGATGGTCGAGGCGCGTTGGATGGCGGCGGGGAAGCAGGTTCTGATGAAAACCATCAGCGCGGGCTGGACGACAGCCACGCAGAGGGCCAGGACGGCACTGAAGAGAAAGAGTGAGAGCGGCTCCGGGGGCCCCAGCCTGAGCAGTGCTGCCAGCCCGAGGCCGGCCGTGGCGAGCGCGACCACCGCCCGGGGGCCGAAGCGGTTGACAAGATGGGCGCCCGGGATCGCCGCCGCGCCCAGGCCCAGCACTGGGATGGCTGTGAGAGCGCCTGCAGCAGAGAAGGAGAGGTGCAGCTCGTCGCGGATCTGGGGCAGCACCGGCCCGACGCCGACGATGACTGCGCGGAGCTGGAAACCGACCAGGCCGATGAGCACCGCCAAGCGCAGACCCGCAGCCGAGCGCAGGCGGTATTGGCCGGTTTCCTGCATCCGACGAGTTTAGGTAGGCAAGCTACATGCCAACTCGTTGGTAGGGTAGTTAGTTTGACTGCCATTCTTGAGCTGTCAGGGGTGACGCGCGCCTTCGGTGAGCGGACTGCTCTGGAGGACGTCAGCCTCAGTCTGCGGCCGGGGGAGCTTGCCTTCCTGATCGGACCGAGCGGTGCTGGCAAGACGACGCTGCTCCGCTTGATCAACCGAGAGCTGCCGCCCACCCACGGTGAGGTGTGGGTGGACGGGATTCCGGCGCACAGGATCAAGCCGGGCAGGATCCCGGCGCTCAGGCGCCGCGTGGGTGTGGTCTTCCAGGACTTCAAGCTGCTGCCGCGCCTGACGGTGTTGGAAAACATAGTCTTCGCGCTGCAGGTGACCGATCTCAAGGTCTCCGACAAGCAGGCCCGCGATCGCGCTCTCGACGCTCTGGAAGCTGTGGGGCTGGGCGATCGAGGCGCGGACTACCCGGCTGAGCTGTCAGGTGGCCAGCAGCAGCGGGTCTCGATCGCCCGGGCGATAGCTCGCCAGCCCGGCCTCGTCATCGCCGACGAGCCGACAGGCAATCTCGACCTGGACACAGGTGTCAGCATCATCGATCTCTTCACCGACATCGCTCGTTTTGGCGCCGGCGTGCTGGTGGCCACGCACAACCTGCAGATAGTCAGGCGCCGGCAGCAGCGCACGCTGACGCTCGTCAACGGCCGACTGGTGCGCGACGAGCCGGCAGGCCGGGTGGGAAAGCTGGGATGGGCCCAGTCGTCCTGAAGGCGCCGTTCCCACGGCGGACTGTCTACCTGACTGTCGTGCGGAACGTCCTCCACCACCTGTTTTTTGGCGCGGCCGTCAGCTGGGCCCGAAACCTGGCCGGCACGGCGCCCGCTCTGATCTCCATGACCCTCCTGCTGATCCTGGCCGGCGTGGTCGGACTCGGCGGCTTCGCTCTGCACCTGCTGGCCGACAGGGAGTCGTCCGACGCCGCTGTGCTGCACGTCTATCTGAGTGACGACGCCAGCCCCACCGACGTGGACGCGCTTCGGGTAAAGCTCAGCGCCGACAGCCGAGTGCGGTCGGTCAGCTACACGAGCAAGGCTGACGCGCTCAAGAAGGCGCAGAACCGGCCGGGCCTGGGGGATCTGGCCAGCGGCGCCGGCAGCAACCCGTTTCCGGCCAGCCTGGACGTGAAGCTGAAGCGCGTTGAGGACGTGTCGGGGGTGGCGGATTCAGTCAGCAAGGAGAAGGCTATCGACCCTGTGCAGCCGACTTCCTACGATCCCGGCGCCTACGGCCGGCTGCAGAAGGCGCTGACCTATCTCGCGGTCGGGGGTGGGGCCTTCCTGGCCATCTTTGGCCTGGTGGCGGTGCTGGTCACCTCGAACAGCATTCAGAGCGCCATCCATGCCAGGCGGGAAGAGATCTCCATCATGGGCTTGGTGGGCGCGCCCAACTGGATGATCCGCGGTCCCTTTCTCTTCGAGGGAGCGCTCACGGGTGGCATCGCGGGCCTCATCGCCGGCCTGCTGGTTTCCATTGGAGCCGGGGTGGGAGCAACGGTGGGCGGCTCGAACCGGTTGGGGGCGCTGGTGCCCGGGTTCACTGTATCGACTGGCGTTGCGGCTGGACTGATCCTTCTGCTGGTGGGCATCCTGCTCGGCGCGGCCGCCTCCCTCATCGGTCTCCGCCGGCACCTGATGGTTCCGGAGTCGGCCTAGGGCCGAGCGGCGTGGCCCACGCGCGCAGGCGCAGCCCGGCCAGGGCCGCCAGGACCAGGCCCACAGAGCCGTCGATAAGGCTGTAGCCGCCGGCGATCGCCGATGGCGGATTGCCCGAGGGCACCCCATCCCAGGGCGCGACAGGCAACCAGGTCCAGTCGCCCGCCAGCGTGCCTGCCAGCTCCAAATCAAGCGTGGCTAAGAAGATGGCCGCGAAGAGGGCATAGCGCTCAGTCTTCAGGATGCACCAGGCCAGCACAGGCCAGCAGAGAGCGCCCTGCACGTCAAGGCGGTGGGTGACCGGCGGCAGAACCGTCAAGCCGGCGATCGCATACAGGGTGCAGAGCGCCAGCACCACCTGAGCGGCCCGGCGGCCGTGCTGTCTGAATACGGGTAGCGCGGCGGCGGTGACCCCGAACAGGTAGACCAGGCCGTGGCCAGGCGGGACGTATAGGGGCAGGTTGTGCCAGCGGTATCGATAGACACCCCAGATGAGCGACCCGAAGATTTCGAAGATTGTGGCGATACCCACGCAGAGCCAGACCTGCAGCCGCTGGCCCCGGGGCAGCTTCAGCGTGCAGAGCCAGAGCACGAAGAAGGTCAGGACGCCCAGCGCCGACTGCTGAGCCAGGCTCTGCGTCCGCGAATCCAGCAGCAACAAAAGCGGGGTGTAGGCGAGCAGATAGAGATGCAGCCAGTAAGGCTTGACCGCGACCAGTAGGCGACTGCGGCTGCGAGTCAGCGCGCCGGACGATGCGTAGCTTGACACCAAGTCCAGGCTAGCCGGAGGCCGCCCACCGGCCCGCCAAGGTGCTTTGGCTAAGCCGGCCGGACCTTCGAGCGGGTCAGAAACCGTCAGTGGTTGCGGCCGACCAGGCGCCAGGCGCCGGGCAGCAGGCCGGCGGCGAGGAGTGACTTGATTGCGTCCCCGATCAGGAAGGGCAGCACGCCCAGCTGGATGCCCTTGAGCAAGCTGACGTGCAGCGTCGCGGCCAGCCAGGTGACGCCAAACAGGTAGATGACAACGCTGCCGGCGGCCATGGCAGCGAGGGTGGTCAGCGGGCTGCGATCGAGGCGTCGCTCCGCCAGCTCGCCCAGCAGGGAGGCGGCCACCACGAAGCCCAGGATGTAGCCGAACGAGGGCAGGTAAAGCGCTTGCCAGCCGCCGTGGCCCTGGGCGAACCAGGGCACCCCGGCGAGACCGGCGAGAGCGTAGACCGCCATCCCGGCCAGTGCTCGGCGCCAGCCCAGGGCCAGGCCGCCGACGAGCACGCCGAACGTCTGGCCGGTGACCGGAACCGGGGTGAAGGGGAGCGGGATCACAACCTGGGCCAGGATCCCGACCATCAGCGCAAAGCCGATGACGAGAGCGGCGTCCCTGAGCAGGGAGCCGGCAAAGGCGTCGGCCAGCACTGGCTGGCTGCGGCGCGCCGCGGCGTTAGACGACATCATTTCCTCCTCAGATCATCAGTCGCCAGGTTCAGGCAGATCCGGGGGCTCATCGTAGCCAGAGCCGGCTGCTCGCCGGCCGCCCGGCGGGGTCCAGATGTCGCCCGAGCTGGCGCGATCTCCCTGGAACGGCCTCAGCGGTCCCCCCGGTTCCTGGCCGCCGCCTCCGCCGGCCGCCGGCCGGCCTGGGCCCTGGTTCTCATCGGGGGGCGGCGGGGGAGCCGCGAGGTCAGCCTGGTCTGGGCCGGTGGGAGGCTGAGCTGCGGGATCTGGGACGGGAGAGTTCCCGGCGGGGCCGGCCGATCGGCCTGCGCTGCCCGGCTCCCGCGAACCCGCTGGAACTGAGCCGGGAGGAACGGCGTCGGTCGGCTCCGTCCCGGGCGGCACGCCGCCTGAAGCGCCGCTTGCGGTCTCGAGCCCTGTGCCGGCTGCGGCATCTCCCGCGGGGGGCAGCTCCGAGCCCGGGGTCAAAGGTGAGCCCGGTCGGGCCGATTGGCCGGTTCCGCCCAGGCGTGCACCGGGTGTGCCGGGGCGGTTGTAGGGGTTCCCGGCAGGACCCACGCCACGATGCGTCACCACAGTCGGCGGCAGCCGGCCCGGCGGGGTTCGGCGCGAGCGGACGATGAGGAAGATGGCCGCCGCCAGCGCCAGCAGCAACAGCAGCGGGAAGAGGATGAAGGGGAAGCGGAAGAGGGAGCCGAGCAGGCCGCCGCCACCGGAGCTCCCGGAGCCGGCCACAGGAGTGGCGCTGGGGGAAGCGCTGGGCGTCTCCGTCGGGGTAGGTGAGGGCACAGCCGTGGGAGTGGGCGTGGGGACAGCTGTGGGAGTTGGGGTCGGCGCCGGCTGGGCCTGGAACTGCCCACAGGCCGGCTGCACCCCGGCCGCTCCGCAGATGACGTGGGAACCTTCAGGAATGCCGTTTGGGATGACGACTATCGCCTGGGCGAGGTTGCCTGCGGCGTCGCTCTTGGCGACGCCAAGCTGCCTCTCTGGGCTGTCGATGTAGATCGGCACCGGCTGGTTGGCGGGGAAGTTGCTGCCGGTGACTGTCACCTTGGTCCCTGGTGGACCGGAGGTGGGCGAGATGTTGAGCACGGGACTGGGCGGAATCGGCGTCGGCACGGGAGTCGGCGGCGGCGTCGGTGTGGCGCCCAGCAGCAGAGGCGCGAACGCCAAGAGCAGCAGCGGCAGCCAGGCGGCTGGGCGTCGTCTCATACCGCAGGCCAGAGTACCGACCCCGCTCAGACCTCGCTTCGGAGAGGAGTATCCGAGCCCGCTTGACTGCACGATCAGTCGGTGAGGCCCGATCCGCAGGTCTGTGCGGTGGCAAGATCCGCCGGTGTCGCCGAACCGTAGTCTGTCAGGGCTGCTCTCGCTCCGCCGACTCGGATACCTCGGACTTGAGGCGATCCACGATTCGCGCCGCGGACTCTGCCTCGGCCGCAAAGTATGCCTGGCCCCACTCCGCAACCAGGGCCGGGTAGCGAAACTGCGGGTTGTCGGCCAGCCCCAAGCGGACCTCGCTCAGCTCTCCGAGGATATGGCGCATAGCTTCGACGTGCTCCGCCATGAGCTCGATGAGCCGGTTCGGCCTGGCATGGCTTCCGAAGAACAGTCGCAGCGCCACCGAATGCTTGAGAACGGGCGGCTCCAGGGGTGCCTCGTTCAGCCAGTGTCGGAACGCGTCGAGTCCCTGCTCCGTGATGCGGTACAGGCGCTTGTCCGGGCGGCCCTCCTGCTCGACCTCGCGGGAAGTGACGTAGCCCAGACCCTCGAGGCGTCGCAGCTCGGCGTAGATCTGGCTTTGGGCCGGGCTCCAGTAGAAGAAGCGCAGGTTGAGCGCCCACCTCCGCATTTCATATCCGGAGAGCTCACTGCCGAAGGCCAGGAGCCCGAGCACCGCGTTGCTTGTATTGGGAAGGGCCAGTCGCGACCTGGTGACTTTCCTATGACTGATTGACATAGTCCACAGCGTTATGATACCGTGGCCGAATCACTATATCGGGTCGTCATATATCAGGAGGGCATAACCTTGGCGATCAAGCAGGTGACCGTCGTCTCGGTTCCCGTTTCCGATCAGGACCGGGCCAGGGCCTTCTACGTCGACAAGCTGGGTTTCGAACTCATCCGCGAGGATGCCTCCATCCCAGGCTTCCGCTGGGTTCAGGTGGCGCCGAAGGGAGCCGCCACTTCACTGACACTGGTCAACTGGTTCGACAGCATGCCCGCCGGCTCACTGCAGGGGCTGGTGTTCGTGGCGGACGACCTGCGGGCGGAATGCGAACGGCTCGCGGCCGACGGGGCAGAGTTCGAGCAGCTGCCGGAAGAACGGCCCTATGGGCTCGAGGCGGTGTTGCGGGACCCGGACGGCAACCGCCTGGTTCTACAGCAGGGCTGAGGCGACGTGGCCTCGGCGCCAGGACTGGCGCCCATTAAGCGCCTGCCACAATCTACTCAACGAACTTTGGCGCAGGACGCTAGACAGGAGGCCACGGTATCGACCAGTCGGAGGTGGGCTCCGGCAGCCGGAAGCCGGGTTTGGCGGCGGCTCGCAGCCGCCGGCCGAGAGTTCTGAGCTCGGCCCTGCTCAGCAGCTGGGAGAGCTGCCCGTCCAGCGATCCCCCGGCCAGTGACTCCGCCGCCCGGCAGAGATCATCCCGGAGCGCAGGCGGCACCGGCTGGCCGGCCTGGTCCCAAATCACCGTTCGCAGCTTGGGCTCGACATGGAACGTGAGGCCGTGATCGATGACCCACAGCTTGCCGGTGGCGTCGAACAGGCAATGCCCCGCCTTGCGATCGGCGTTGTTGGTGAGGACGTCGAAGAGCGCCACGGGCAGCCAGTCCGGCGTTGGGCCGGCGGGCGGCCGCAGATAGCTGAGGCGGGGATCAGCGTCGATGTACATCTGCAGGGCACCGACGCCGTGGGGCGCTTCGACCCTGACGACCGTCGGTGGAATGCTCGGCCAGCCGAGATGCCTGGCCAGACGGTAAGCCGCCACCTCTCGCCGGAAGAGCGTGCTGGGGGGGAAGTCCCAGAGCGGGGTTTCGCCCTGAGCCGGCTTGTACACGGCCAGGCGGCTCTCGCTGGGACCGCTCACTTCGACCAGGAACGTGTAGTTGGACGAGCGCCTGAAGAGCCCCTTCAGCTCGATCTCGGGCAGCCCGGTCAGCGCCTCCTCGATCGACTCCAGGTCCCACTTCCGGGGCAGCACACTCTCAGACGATGAGTCGGGCGCCATTGGCGGCGGGACACGGATGCCCGCTCGGGTCCATGGGCAGGCCGCAGCGCGAACAAGTGGGCCGCCCGGAGGTGACCACCACCATGGCCTGGCGTGCCAGGAGCAGGATCTGCTCGGCGCTCAGCCAGCAGCGGGCGGTGGCCAGGCTCTCGGGATCCTGCTCGGCTTCGGTGGCCTGCTCGCGAGCCATGAGCACGAACTTATCCCGGCCGTCGTGGAAGCCAAGGCCCAGTTCCCCAACGCTCCATTCGGCTTGCCCATACTCGGCGGGAGGCGGGGTGGCTCCCTCCAGACTCGACTCCAGGCCCTGCGCCTCGAGCAGCTGCACGATCCGGGCGATCAGCCCCTGAACATGCACCTTCTCACAGTCCAGGATCGCCCGCTGGCCCGAGCCCTCGATCTGAAGGAAGAACTGACGCTGGCCAGGTTGGCCCTCGGCCCCGACACTGACGGAGCTGACCGGGTCGAACTCGAAACTGCGAGCCACTAGGGCTAGCCTACAGTCCAGCGCGGAGGCGTTTGCTGCCCCCAAAGCCGGGGAACGCTTCAGGCAGTGAATCTCAACAATCGGAGGACCAGATGCCGAAAACAGTAGGAATCGACCTGGGCACGACCAACTCCGTGATCGCTGTCATGGAAGGCGGCGAGCCGGTGGTCATCCCCAACTCGGAGGGGTCGCGGACGACTCCCTCTGTCGTCGCGTTCACCAAGTCAAACGAGCGGCTGGTGGGCCAGCTGGCGCGCCGCCAGGCGGCCGTCAACCCGGAGAACACCATCTCCTCGATCAAGCGCTTCATGGGCCGCACTTTCGCCGAGGTCGACTCGGAGCGGAAGATCGTGCCCTACGACGTCAGGTCCGGCAAAGAGGATCGCGTCACAGTGCAGGTGCCCAACGCCGGTAAGGAGTTCACGCCGGAGGAGATCTCGGCGATGATCCTGCAGAAGCTCAAGGCCGACGCTGAGGCATATCTGGGCGAGAAGGTGACCGACGCGGTCATCACAGTGCCCGCCTACTTCAACGATTCCCAGCGGCAGGCGACCATGAACGCCGGGCAGATCGCGGGCCTCAACGTGCTGCGCATCATCAACGAGCCGACCGCCGCCTCGCTCGCCTACGGGCTGGAGAAGAAGGCCAACGAGACCATCCTGGTCTTCGACCTGGGCGGTGGCACCTTCGACGTCTCGGTGCTTGACGTAGGGGACGGCGTCTTCGAGGTGAAGTCGACCAACGGCGACACCCACCTGGGCGGCGACGACTACGACCGCAAGATCGTGGACTGGCTGGCCGACGAGTTCCGGAAGGAGAACGGCATCGATCTGAAGGCTGACCGGCAGGCCCTCCAGCGCCTGACCGAGGCGGCCGAGCGGGCCAAGATCGAGCTCTCGCAGCGGCTGGAGACGACCGTCAACCTGCCCTTCATCACAGCCGACCAGACAGGGCCCAAGCACCTGGAGATGACTCTCACGCGGGCCAAGTTTGAGTCCCTGACCGCCGATCTGACCAAGCGCCTGCGGGCACCCTTCATGGCTGCACTGCAAGACGCGGACCTGACGCCGCAGCAGATCGACGAGGTGGTGCTCGTCGGTGGCTCCACCCGAATGCCGGTCGTCCAGCAGCTGGTGCGGGAGCTGGCGGGCGGCAAGGAGTCGCACAAGGGCGTCAATCCCGATGAGGTGGTAGCCATCGGCGCCGCCATCCAGGCAGGCGTGCTGAAGGGCGAGGTCAAGGATGTCCTGCTTCTGGACGTGACCCCGCTCTCCCTCGGGATCGAGACGATGGGCGGCGTTTTCACGAAGCTGATCGACCGCAACACGACAATCCCGACGTCTCGTTCGCAGATCTTCAGCACTGCAGCTGACAATCAGACCTCAGTTGAGGTCCACGTGCTTCAGGGTGAGCGCGAGTTCGCGCGTGACAACCGCACTCTCGGCCGCTTCCACCTGGACGGCATAGCGCCGGCGCCGCGGGGCATGCCCCAGATCGAGGTCGCGTTCGACATCGATGCGAGCGGCATCCTCAGCGTGAAGGCTGTCGACAAGGGCACGGGCCGCGAGCAGTCCGTCACCATCACCGCCTCGTCTGCACTCGACAAGAGCGAGGTCGAGCGCATGGTCAAGGACGCTGAGTCGCATGCTGCCGAGGACCGCGGCAAGCGGGAGGAGGTCGAGCTGCGCAACCAGGCCGACCAGATGATCTACCAGGCCGAGAAGGTTCTGCAGGAGCATGGCGACAGGGTTCCTGCCGACGTGAAGAGCGAAGTGGAGACCAAGCTCGAGACTCTCCGCGGCGCCAGCAAGAACGGCGATGTGGCGACGCTGAAGAGCACGATGGATGACTTCAACGAGACTCTGCAAAAAGTTGGCCAGCACGTCTATCAGGAGGCTGGCGCCACGTCCGGCACCGGCGCCGAACCGACTGGTCCCGCAGACAAGGGGCAGGACGACGTGGTGGACGCGGATTACCGCGAGGTCAAGTAAGCCGCTTCGTTGATCGACCAGTAAGCAAAGGGGCGCTTGCCAACGGCGGGCGCCCTTTTCATTTCTTTCGGCGGGATCAACCGGTCGCATAATCTGCGACTCCTTCACATTGGGAGTTGCGGTCGCCCGGGAGCCGACGGGGGTGTGCGAGTTCAGCACATAGAGGACAGGTGTCTCGGGACATAGTGGACACCCAGCAACGCTGGGAGGTGCGTGATGTCTCGAGGGCGCTACTTGGTGGACGCGGTCCTGCTAGAGGGCCGGAG
>NZ_JBPCPN010000008.1:0-43558 GCF_050999135.1 Candidatus Dormiibacter sp.
TGGCGGTAGATGAGGTCATCATTAGTCACGGCGGCTCCCTCCTGTGGACGTCAAGCACCCAAAGGATGGACCGCCGCTTCTACGCCTGGGAAGCCCCCAGGTGTCTACAGATCTTGTGAGCCGTTCACTCTAGACGCTACACCAGAGCGCGGCCGAAGTTCCCCGACAAGCAGATGAATTCCTGGCCGAGCAGGCCGGCTGCCCGGTTGGTCATTTCTCCGTCTGGACAGGCGTCCACGTCTGGACGGGCGCACTTGCCGATTTAGGCCAGGCGGGAGGATCGCTCGCCGGAAAGGATTCCTGCGATGCTCCATCCACCCAGTCGATAACCGGCTCGACCGCGCGCTCTGGAGTCATGCTAAGACTGGCCCTGGATGAAGCCGCGCGTCAACGTCCGGGAGCCCGAGATGCCGAGTGCATCAATGACTCCGCCCAATACGCCGTCAGTCATGTCCACCCACAGATTCACCATACGGCACGGTCACCCAACGTAGGTACGAGTATTGAGTACGATGACCGTCCGCACGCCCACGTCACCACAATTGCAGCAAGCGAGCCGCCGGCCGCTAAGCGGGCCGGCTCTCAGTGCCATGGATCACCATTCCCCAGATCGTTCGACAGCGGAGTACGTCCATTCTGCGGATCTTGGGCGGCGCGGAGCTTCGGCGAGTTCGTCGATGCCGCCGCGCGGCTTGCCAGCCTCGATACCAAGGCCGGGTCCGGGGTGGTCTTCACCCAGCTGCGGGGCCACTCGGCAGAGGTCGCTCGGATCACGTCGGTCTGCCTGACGCCACGCCTCTGAGTGGCGGGCGTGAACAGTCCCCAGATAGACGGGGACGCTGTAGGCCTGCAGTATTGCGTCGAGCGCTTCGACAAATGTCGATTAGGGGTGCGGTCAGCTGCTCGGCAGGGCGGATGCCCGACCCATTTTCCTGCAAGTTGCCACTTTGGTCGTCCATCGCTTCCAGACCCCCTTGCTGTTTACCGTTCGCCTTCTTTCAACTTCCGCCCTAGATCGGCCAGCCTGAACACCAGGGGCCTCGTTGCCCTCGGGTTGGGCCGCAAGGCGATGGCCTCGGTCGGATCTCGCCAAGGCAGCGCCACCAGGACGATGCCGTGCCCGGCGCGCTCCTCCGCATCTGCCATCGCTCGAAGCAGTGCCGCGACCTCGTCGGGGCCGAGGGTCCCGCAGAGCGCCCGGCAGCACATGGACTTCTCCTCCTGTAAATGGCGGCCGAGAAGGCCGTGCAGAGCATCCAGGTTGCGGCGCAGCCTGCCCGCCTCTCCTCTGGACAGCCGTTCGTGATGTGAGTTGTTGCCTACGGTTCCCAATACCTCGACTAGGCGCCTGATCTGGACATGCTCCGCCCGCAAGGCTGCCGTGGCCTCCGGTTGCTGCAAGGCGTTTGCGACCGCCGGAAAGAGGACGGCCTCCTCGGCATCGAGACGGGGAAGGACCTGTTCGATGAGGAGGTCCAGAACTCGATCAACGGCAGCTCCGGAGCCGGACCCGGCCGCGAGCTGCCCAGTGAGGGCCTCGATCTGCAGGAGGGCAGCGTGCGCATCCTTCTCCAGGTCCCCCAGCCAGCCGATGGCTGCCGCCTTGGACGACTGCTTGCTGGCCATCAGCGGGAAGTCCTAGGCACGCCGGAATGCGCAACCACCGCAACTAAAGTGCAGTTGACGGTGCGGCCCGCAGGCGATCGAGGCGGCGTGCGGACCGGTGAATACGTTGGCTTCATCAGGCTCGTTACCCCCACCGCGGTGATGGTTTCGACCTGTTTGGGCCGGCCACCGGTGGTTCCGTGGCTGCGGCCTCTCACCTCACGCGCTCACTGCGACGAGGAGGAGAGCCGCGCTGAGCATAAGGTTCACGCATGACAGGGCCGCAGAGGCGCGCCGAAGTCCGCCTCGACGAGAGGCGAGCGAGAGGGCGGCCCCAGCCTCTGTCCCGCCTTCCGCCACCGCCAGGGCTTCGAGGCGACGGCCGAAGAGGAGCCCGTGCATGGCGGCGAGCAGAATCACCAGCAGAAGCAGCGTCAGCTCGACCAGCAGCAGACGACTGCTACGCAGCAGAGCCTCCGCAATCAAGGACCCCAGCAGGAGCAACAGGATAGGGTTGGCGACCAGCATGAATTGGCGTCCCAGTGCCGAGCGCACCTGCACCCGCTCCGCGTCCGACCAGGGCATTCGCCTGAAGGCGGGCGAAACTACAAAGGTGGTGAAGACCAGGCAGCCGAGCCAGATGCCGGCCAGCATCAGGTTCAGCAGGTGAACCGCCGTAGGTATCAGCGCCTAGCTCCTTGCCGGCCCCAGCTGGGGGCCATTGTGGGCGAGGGGCAACACCTACAAGTCCTCAACACACAACAATATTTACACCATGCAGCGTGAGAATGTGCCAAGCGGGACTAAGGGCGGCCAGCTGGCATATCGGGCCCTGGCGGAGGTCAGCCGGGTGCGGATCCTCGAGGAGCTGCGCGCCGCCGGCCCAGCGCTGGACGCCACGCAATTGGCGGGACGTCTGGGCCTGCACTCGAACACCGTCAGGGCCCATCTGGACGTGCTCCGCAGGGCCGGGCTGGTACGCGCGGATCGTGAGAAGCGCAGCATGCCTGGGCGGCCGCGCATCGTTTACGAGCCGGTACCTGGAGCCATGCCGAGCGACCAACTCGCCGGATATCGCCTGCTCGCCCACATCCTTTCCAGCTATCTGGCGGGATCGAGTCCGGATCCGAGTGCAGCGGCTGTGGAGGCTGGTCAGGTCTGGGGTCGCTATCTAGTAGAAGGCCCGGCGCCGTTCAGGAAGATCTCCGCTGAGGAGGCACGACGGCGGGTCATCAAACTGCTCGCCGACCTCGGCTTCGCGCCCGAGCTGGTCCAGGAAGCAGAGGAAGACCAGATCCTCCTCCACCACTGTCCCTTCGGCGACCTGGCCACCAGCCATCCGGAGATCACCTGCTCCGTGCATCTGGGGCTGATGCGGGGTGCCCTTGCCGAGCTTGGCGCCCCTCTGGAGCCCCGGAATCTGCAGCCCTTTGTGAAGCCCTCGCTCTGCGTCGCCACGCTGACCAGCAGCGCGAGATAGGACTGCCAAGGACTACGAGAAGGCCTGAGACGAGAGGCTGGATTGAATGGAAGAGGGAGGCGGAACCGACCCTGAGGTCTGGCCCCGCCCGACCTGTCGAGGATCGTTCTTACCTCGGCTTCATGGCTGCCGCCCTGGTTCTGGGTCTGGGCGCCGGGTTCGTCCTAACGATACTGATCCCCTTGGCGGCGGCGACGCCGAGCTGGGGAAGCCGCCTGCCGCGCTTCATCCAGGCCCACGGCTGGATCCAGCTCCAAGGCTTCGTGGGCCTCTTCGTTGCCGGCATGGCCTTCGTCTGATCCCTCGCCTCTGCGGTCGGAGGCCGCTCCCGGCTGCTCTGGTTCTCACGCTGCTCGTCCTCCTGGCCTCGGGAGCCGTCCTGCGCCTGTTCGGGCAGGTGATCCTGCAAGGGCGGCCTGGGAACCTGGCCCTGCTCCTCGCCGGGGCTCTGGCGGCTGCCGGCATGCTGGGGACTGCGGCGTCCCTGGCCCTCGCCCTGGCCCGCAGCTCTCGTCGCGGGCAGGGCTGGCGAGCGTCCGCTTGGGCTGCGGTTGCCTGGTGGATGGTCTGGGCAGCGCTGACCGTCGCCACGGCCGTGCGGGCCTCCGGGCAGAACGGTCTGGTGCCGGCGAACCTAGATCGCTCCCCGACCTGGGTCGTCCTCCTGGGTGCGATTGACAACCTGGTCTGACGGTCCAAGTCCGCAGCGTTCCGGTCTTCTACGGGCGCGGCCCGCCGGTCGGGCCTCGGCTGCTGGTTCCCATCCTGCTCTTCAACCTGGGGTTGTTCATCGTACTGGCCTCCCCCGCTGCAGCGATCGCGGAGGTCCTGCTGGTGCGCCGATCCGGGCTGGCTCCACTCTGCGGGGCGGTCCGCGGCTCCGCGCACCGTCTCCATGCAGCCTCCCAACCGGCGGCGGGCTTCCTGGTCATGGCCAACCGCTGGGCAATGCTCGCGGGCTGCCTGCTGCTGGCCGCGGCCGCAATCACAGTGTCGTCCTCCGGGCTGGAGATCGCCGACGGTCTGGAGGACGCGGCACAGCATGCGATCGGCCTGGGCCTGGTCACCACCCTGATCGTGGGCATGGCGCGGCTCCTGACGCCCGTCTTTGCCATCGGCCGGACACAAGCATCCCCAAGCGTCCTGCTGATCAGGCTGATCTGGCTGGGGCTGTCGGTAGCGACGGCGCTCCGGGTGCTGGCGGCCGTGATCAGGACAATGCTGCCGCTGGCTGGGGGGATCTGCTGCTCGCGGTCGCCGGCCTATTGGCCTTGGCCCGCGCTCGCTCTCTTTACCACCAGCTTCATCCTGGCCTGGCGGCGGCAGGGGAAGGTGACGAGAGAGCTGCGAAGCTCGGCGCTGGCCAGGCGACGGTAGCAGCTTTCCCGATTTTCTCTAACATGGATTGGAGTTAATGCGGCGGAGTGCTCAAACAGGAAAAGGAGTAGGGCAGTTAGCCAAGCTTGGATTCTGGGCGGCCAGGATGGACGGTGGCGACCAGGCGTTCTGCCCATGCTTTCGGCGCTTGGCGCCACCATGGCCATGGATCACCGGCGGATCGCGGCCTTGATAGATGAGCTGGAGCAGGAGGTGAGCGGTCCACTCAACTCTGATTGGCGGGAACTGGTGCGCCGCCTGCTCTACGGCCTGCATTCGCTGCTCGAGCTTCATTGCAGAGAGAGGACATGCCGCTGTGGGCGCTGCTCTCGCCGGCCGAGCGGCAGTCACTCCACGCGCATCTCACGGGCCTGAGAAGAAAGCCGAAGAGGAGTCTTAGCCATTGGCCTACGTGATCACCCAGCCCTGCATCGGCGTCAAGGACGCCTCCTGCGTCGAGGTCTGCCCTGTCGACTGCATCCACAGCGACGAGGAGTCGGACATGTACTTCATCGACCCTCAGGAGTGCATCGACTGCGGTGCCTGCGTCGACCCCTGTCCGGTCGACGCCATCTTTCCCGAGGACGAGGTGCCAGCCGAGTGGCAGTCCTTCATTCAAATCAACGGCGACTACTTCAAGAGGTGAACGAGATGAGCAAGCAGATGCTGGAGACGACAGAGTTGCGCTTCACTTCGAGGAGCTTGCTGCTCAACGCCAGGCTGCCTTACCAAGGGCTGCAAGTACAGTCGCAGGCTGTCGTCAGCGACTTCCCAGGGCGCAGCTCGAGGATCTCGCGCCTTCAGGTCACTCCGACGATCGTGGGTGCGGAGGACTCGCGGCGCGATGAGTACCTGAGCACCGCCAGCCGGCCCAGGCAACACTGCTTCATTGGCCGGCACCTCAGCCCCGAGGTGAGCCACGAGGTCGGCGAGATCTCACTGGACCAGGACTAGTAAGGCCGTGGCGGGTGAATTCTCCTCCTGGGCGGGCTCAGGTCCACTGGCCTCTACTCGCGGAAAGCGGTGCTCTCTCTGATGCGTGGGCGTCTCTGGTTTCGCCGCGCGTTCGCCACCTTGCCCGTCCTGGTTGTGCTCGTGCTCTTCTGTTCCGGCACCGCGCTGGCCGCGGAGGGCAGTGGGAGCGGGCTCGACCCGATCGTGCCCAACGGCAAGTCGCCGAACGGCCACCATATCTGGCAGCTCTATCTCCTCGTCTCGATCCCGGCCCTCTTCATCTTCCTGCTCGTGGAAGGGTTGCTCATCACCGTACTGATCAAGTTCCGGCGCAAGAAATTGCCCAAGGGCTACAAGCCACCGCAGTGGCATGGGCACCGGGGTCTTGAGGTCCTCTGGACCGTCATCCCCGCCCTGATCCTTATCGTGATCGGGTCGGCCTCGTTCATCACGCTGCAGAACGACTACACCGCTCAAGCCTCCAACAACCCGGACATCGATATCGCGGTGACGGGTCACCAGTACGGCTGGAAGTTCAAGTACCCCGAGGGCTTCACCGTCGACTCCGAAGGCCTGACGCCGACCCCGATGGTCATCCCGACCAGCAAGCTGGTCCGGCTCAAGCTCAACTCGACCGACGTAATCCACGGCTTTTGGGTGCCGGACCTGACCGGGAAGACCGATTTGGTCCCCGGTTATGAGAACGTCACCTGGGTCAAGGTCAGCCAGCCGGGCGAGTGGCGGGGCGAGTGCACCGAGCTTTGTGGAACCGGCCACTACACCATGCAGCTGCGCGTGAAGGCCGTCTCCCAAAGCGACTACGCCGCCTTCGTCCAGAAGAGCCTGGCCGACCAGGCCAAGTCCAAGAGCTCGCCGTCCCCCAGAGCGCCCGGAGCCGCTCCGGCGGCGCCCGCAGGCTCCCCACCGGCCAGCCCCTCGGCGGGACCCACAACGAGATAAAAAGGGAGAGAAGCATGGCCAATGTTCTCGCGCCACCCCGACCGAAAAGCTACGACGACACTTTCTTCAAGCCAGTCAGCCTCTGGCTGACGACCACCGACCACAAGCTCATCGGAATCATGTACATGACCACTGGCATGCTGGCCTTCGTCCTGGGCGGCATCCTGGCGCTCGTCATGCGCATCCAGCTGGCGCAGCCGAACCTCAAAGTGATAGACGCAGAGACCTACAACCAGCTGCTCAGCGCGCACGGCACGACGATGATCTTCTTCTTCGTGACCATCTTCATGACCGGAATCGCCAACTACTTCGTGCCGCTGATGATCGGAGCGCGCGACATGGCCTTTCCGCGTGTCAACCTGTTCGGCTTCTGGCTGATACCGATCTCGATCGCGATCTACTACACCGGGTTCTTCACCGGCGGCGCGCTGGACGCCGGCTGGACGGGCTATCCTCCGCTCACGACCAAGCAGTTCAACCCCGGCTTGGGCGTCGACCTCTGGGCCGCCAGCATCATCCTCTGGTGCGTCAGCGGCATAATGGCCTCGGTCAACTTCCTGACCACCATCGTGGCGCTGCGCGCCCCGGGTATGGGCTTCTCCCGACTACCGCTCTTCGTCTGGGCGCAAATCTGCACCTCGCTGCTGCTACTGGCTGTCGGCGCCCCTCTTGCGGCCGCCCTGTTCCTGCTCGAGCTGGACCGCCAGGCTGGCACCAGCTTCTTCGTGAGCAACGGTGGTCGCCCGGTGCTGTTCCAGCACCTGTTCTGGTTTTTCGGCCACCCCGAGGTGTACGTCCTCATACTGCCCGGGTTCGGCATGGTCTCGGAAATCATCCCGGTCTTCGCGCGAAAGCCGATCTTCGGCTACACCTCGATGGTGGGCGCGCTGTTCAGCATCGTATTCCTCTCCATGGCCGTGTGGGGGCACCACATGTTGACCGTAGGCATGAACATCTACGTCGAGACCTGGTTCATGGTCATGACAATGCTGATCGCGATTCCCACAGGCATCAAGTTCTTCAACTGGATCGCGACCGCCTGGGGCGGCTCCATCGACTTCCAGATTCCCATGAAGTACGTGTTCGGCTTCTTGGCCACGTTCCTGATCGGCGGCATCACCGGCGTTTATCTGAGTTCGGTCCCGGTCAATACGCAGGTCCACCAGTCCTACTACGTGGTGGCCCACTTCCACTACGTCATGGTCGGCGGCAGTGTGTTCACCCTTCTGGCTGGCACGCAGTACTGGTTTCCCAAGATCACTGGTCGCATGCTGAACAAGACACTTGGCGAGTGGAGCTTCTGGCTCTTCTTCATCGGGTTCAACGGCACCTTCTTGGTCATGCACACGCTGGGCTTGGAGGGCATGCCGCGGCGCATCTACAGCTACCCCGGCGGCTTTGGCGAGGAGGGCTGGGGTGCGACGAACATGTTCATCACCGTCTTCTCGTTCGTGATCGCGGCATCGGTGCTTGTCTTCATCTACAATCTGGTCGTAAGCTGGAAGTACGGCGAGCCGGCGGGCGATGACCCCTGGGGCGGCAACACACTGGAGTGGGCGACGACCTCCCCACCGCCGCCCTACAACTTTGAGAAGGTGCCCGTGGTGCGCTCGTTCATGCCGCTGCGCGACATGCGCGAGGACGGCTTGCGGCCCTCGCTGGCGAGCCCTGAGTGAGGCAGCCGCCACACCGATTGTCGGGTGCCGTCTCGGCGGGGATTGCCCACAGCTGCGGGTCGGTCGATGCCCTGCTCGACGAGTGCAGCCACAAACAGATCGCGCTCTCCGCCGGGGACCGTACCGGACCCCCGGCCACCCAATCGGTACCTGTCTACCCGCAGTCCGGGTCACCGACGGCGGCATCGAGTTCGTTTTATTGGTACGGATGGGGCGCTGCCGCACATGACTGACACCGCCGACCAGCCCACCCCCCCGAATCTGCCCGGCCCCGCACCGTCGAGCGTCTCACTGGAGGCGGTGCAGAGCTATCGGGCGCAGCTGACCACGGGCGAGGATGTCGTTGATCCGGCTACATGGGCGGGCTCGGTACCGCAAGCGCACGGTATCGCTCCACGTGTGCGCGTCGGCCGCAGCAAGTGGTTCAACCTGCTCTGGTTATTGCCAATCGGCTTCGTGGTTCTGATCGTCGCGGTGGCGGCCGCGCAGGGCCTGCGCGGCACCCCAGCGGTACAGCGGTTCATCGAGCACTACCCCGGCACCGTCCAGGCAGCCAGTTCCGATCGCAACGCAGGCCTGCCCATCTGGGCGGGAGCGCAGCACTTCCTCAATCTGTTCTTGATGATCTTCATCATCCGGTCGGGAGTGCAGATCCTCAGCGACCACCCTCGGCTGTACTGGACCCGGCACAGCACGCCGGGCAAGGACTGGTTCCGCGTCCAGAAGCCGGTTCCAGCCGACCCGCTGTGGACCGCGAAGAAAGATTCCATCAGCCTGCCGGGACAGGTCGGTCTACCGGGAATTCGGCACTCCATCGGGCTTGCCCGCTGGTGGCATCTGGGCACCGACACCCTGTGGTTGCTCAACGGCCTGGTGTTCTACGTCTTGCTGTTCGCGACCCCGCACTGGCGGCGTTTGGTACCAACCAGCTGGGATGTCTTTCCCAACGCCGTGTCGGTGCTGATCCAGTACCTGTCGCTGGATTGGCCAACCGAAAACGGATGGGTGGCCTACAACAGCCTGCAGCTGATCGCCTACTTCATCACGGTCTTCGTCGCCGCCCCACTCGCGCTTATCACAGGCCTCGGCATGTCACCTGCACTGTCTACCCGCTTCAAGCGGATCAGCAAGGTGCTCAGCATCCAGACGGCACGCTCACTGCACTTCCTCGTGCTGGTCTGGTTCTTGCTCTTCATCGTGATCCACACCACCCTGGTATTCACCACCGGTCTGCTGCGCAACCTCAACCACATCTACGCCGGTCGAAATGACGACAGCTGGGTTGGCTTTTGGGTCTTCGCTGCCTCGATGGTCTTGGTCATCGTCGGCTGGGTTGCTGCCACCCCGTTCACCCTGCGTCACCCCCGGGTGGTGCAGCGTGTCGGCTTCGCGCTGATCGGCCCGGTACAGCGCCTGTTCGAGCACGTGGACGCCACCCCAGGCGAGTACACCGAGAAGGACATCTCTCCCTACTTCTGGCACAACGGCCAGTACCCCGACTCGGAGGAGTACAAGGCGCTGTTCGCGGGCAACTTCGCGGACTACCGGTTGCGGATCAACGGTCTGGTCGACAACCCGGTCGACCTTGACCTAGCACAGCTGCGGGCGCTGCAACACCAAGAGCAAATCACCCAGCACTTCTGCATCCAGGGGTGGTCCGGCATAGCCAAGTGGGGTGGAGTGTCGATGCAGACGATCATGGACCTCGTCAAGCCGCAGCCCGAGGCGAAGTGGGTCGTCTTCTACTCCCTCGGTGACGGCCCGGACAAGGGCATCTACTACGACGCGCACCCGATCGAGCAGATGAGCTACCACCTGACGATGCTGGCCTACGACATGAACGGTGAGCGGCTGTCCTTCGGCCACGGCGCCCCGCTCCGGCTGCGTAACGAGACCCAGCTCGGCTTCAAGCAGGTCAAGTGGATCAAGGGCATCGAGTTCGTTGCGCATTACTCGGAGATCGGTGGCGGCTACGGCGGCTACAACCAGGACCACGAGTTCTTCGGCTACCGACAGTCCATCTAGCGCACTGCCCAGCAAAATGGCTAGAAGTTTTAGATGGTTTGCCGAGGACCTGAGAAATGGCGGCATGTCGTCTGCCGCACCTGCGCACTACGTCTCACCCGGTCTCTACATGCCCTCGACCGTAGCCAGCCTCTGCGCCGATGAGGCCGCACTAGGTCGAGCGACATACCCACGACTACAAGCGCAGCGGCATCACCAGTTTGTTTGCGGCCCTGGAGGTCACCGCCGGCGGGATTACCGGCGCCTGCTACCAGCGCCACCGCCATGCAGAATTCCTGGCCTTTCTCAAACTGCTCGTCCGCACCATAACCGCGCAAGCAACTCCACCTGATCGTCGACAACGCCTCCTCGAATCAGACCGAGGAGGTCCACCTCTGGTTGACCAAGCACAAGCGCGTCCACCTCCACTTCACGCTCACCGGCTCCAGCTGAGGTTCTCTGGCCGCCTCCGGGCTGATCGCGTGCGCGGTCGCTACCGCGTCCAGACCGAGGGCCCGTGCGACGCCGGCGGCAGCGGCATACGCCCCCTGAGTGACATGGTCGAATCCGTGGGCCCGGACGGGAGCAACGTCGGAGAGCCGACACTGGACCTGGTAGGCGACGGAAAGAGCGGTCAAGAGGTCTCTGCCGTTGGCAGCTGCGTACTCGCCCGCCGCAAGCACAGGAGCGAGGTTGTCGCTCGGGTGGCAGGTCTCGCTTGGGGCCAGGTAGGAATCATTGAAGTCGAGATAGCGGACGGCTGCACCGTTGAAGAATGCAGCTCGGTCGGGAGCCGTACGTCCACCGCCGACCAGCGTGCACAGCGGCCTCCCTCCCATTTCCCTGACCTCGTTGCGGACTGATTTCAAGAGCTGAGAGCCCAGAGCTCCGATTGCGCAACCGACCGCATCGAGGATGCGGAGCTTTAAGGTCTCTCGGGCGGTTTCGGAGAGGAACCCAAAGTCGGCGGCGGCCGCGGAAGCGCCCAACTTCCGCACCATCGTCTGCCCCGATGCTGGCCCTGCTTGCCGGGTGAGGGAGGGATCGGCAATGCGTTCCCTCACGCCAGCCGACTGACGGTTGACGACGGACTGGCCAACATGAGGCGGGCTGGCGGGCTGACCGGACAGGGTCCCGGCTGCGTTCTCTCAGCTAACGCTGAGTCGGGGGGAACGCCGGGCAATCTGGTTCCGTGCCGCAGCTTGGGCAATCGCAGATGCGTCCCCACTCGTTCCAAAAGGTCACCAACTGCAGCCGGTCGATCTCGTTCCCGCAGTGCGGGCAAGGGAAGTATCGCTCAGCCTTTTCGGTCGCTACAGCCATGCCTTCGCTCGCGCTCAAACCGCCGCTCCCGTGCACCGGTGGGTCCGTAGCGACCTCGCCGCCGGGAAAATCTGGCATCTTCACTTTCGGTCCCTGCGGTACACATCACCCATCTTCAACCTATTCTACGAGTCTCTTTGCGGACGGCAAGTGTGGAAAGTGGTGCGAACGGCGCCGGAAAAGAGGCGCGGATTGATGCCGACGAAGAGCCGCCTCGAGCTGAGTGCGATCAATTCCGCGACGCCCCGGTTCCAGGCGTGGGCGATACGCCGGAAGGCTCTGTCGTCGAATACAGGTCCATCTCAGCAATCCTCTCGAAACCCAGACCCTGCGGCCGGTGCTGAAGCAGGCCGAGACGATCGGGATGAGGGTGCAGACGGTCTTGGCCGACCACGGCTTCGGCAACGAGCTGACCGATCAAGTGCTCAGTTCTGAAGGCATCGCCGACAAGGTGCCGCGCGTGGGTCGGCCGGCTCCCAAAAGGAGGCAACCGGGAACTGGCGCCGCCGCTACCGGTGGCGAGCCGGCGACGGGTGCATCAGCCACCTCAAACGACGCTTCGCCTTAATCGAACGCCACTGAAGGGCTACTCCGGCGCCCGGACCTGGAAGGGCTACGGGATCCCGGCCAGCACCTGGGTCGAATGGCGGTGCTGGCTGGATCGCCAGCCCCAAACCGACTGTGGCTGCCCCCCGCTCGGTCCCCGTGGTCCGCCCATCGAGCGCATCACGAGGCCCCATGGGCACCGAGACGATTTTCACGGGCAAGTAGCTAGAGTTCCATTCCATGAACGAGAAATCGATCAAACAGATCATGGTCGGCCTCGACGGCTCGGAGGGCTCGGCTGCCGCCCTGCGCTGGACGATCGACCTAGCTAAGACCATAGATGCTGAGGTGATTGCCCTGCACGCTTTCGAGTTGCCCTACCGCGCGTTCGCTCCTCCGGCAGGGGGTGCGGCTTTCGGCGTGTCCACGGAGGTGGGATCGTCGAGCAGTCGATGCGAGACGGCGCGAAGGAGGCTTGTCGGACTCAGTGGTGCGCCCCGCTGCAAGAGGCTGGTGTCCGCTATCGCGAGGTCTTCGGGGAGGGCCGAGCCGGTGCAGTTTTGATCGAGGCCGCCGAGCGCGATGAGGTCGACCTGATCGTGACGGGTCGGCGCGGATGGAGTTCTGTTGCCGAGCTCCTCGCCGGCAGCGTCAGCCAGTACCTGGTACACCGCGCCAAGAGGCCGGTGGTGGTCATCCCGTCCCCTCCCCACCAACCCTGAGGCCGGAGCTGACAGAGACCACCTCCACACCGCTCGTCCGGGAGCCCCTCCTTGATCAGGAAACGGTGCCTGCCTGCTCACGTGTCGGCGCCCAGCAACGTGGTCCTTCTGCAAGAGCGCGCACGTCGCTGTTCACCGCTCCACCTGTGGCTCACCCCCGGACGAGACCGCCTCGAATCTCGATCTGCAGGGTGGCCGGCTCTATCCAGATCGCGTGCAGGAGGACCTCGCTGATTAAAAAATGAACGCAGGTCACGCGGCCGGGAGCTCACGGGCGCGGATCAAAGGTCGACCGCTAGGAGGCGCGGATCAGGACTCTGCGCCTTCTTCGAGAAGTGCGCGCAGGACCACGGCCTGGTTGCGTTCCTCGTCACGAGCGCCGTAGAGCAGCGTGAGCGGGCCGTGCTGCGCCAGCTCGGCGAGCTGACTCAGCAGTTCGCGCCGGAAGGGTTGCTCGAGCTCCTCGCGGTAGCGACGCTGAAACTCCGGCCAGCGCTCGGCGCGGTGCCCGAACCACTTTCGCAACTCGTTGGACGGCCCGAGATCGCGCAGCCAGAGGTCGAGCCGCAGCGCATCCTTTTTCACCCCTCGTGGCCATACCCTGTCAACAAGAACGCGTTTCCCGGGTCCGGGCGCCGATTCTGTGTAGACCCGCTGGAGCCTTACGGCCATGGAAGCCATCGTAGCCCCCGGCCACGGCGCGGTGGCCGACTGCCTGGCACTGCCGCCCCTACGGAAGAGCTTCGTGCAACCGGACCAAGACGTCGACGAGACGAGGAGGTGACGGTAGGCTGACGGTGAGCGGCTCAGGCCCGGCCAGGCGAGCAGAGAGCACCGGTTTCCGCGTGAAAGGATCATTAGGATGACACGCCTGAGCTGACCTGATCCGGCGATGCCTCAGCATCCTGGTCACGCGCTCCACCATGTCGACGGAAAAAGCAGGAGGAGATCAATGCACCGCTCATTCGACCTAATCGTGATCGGTACCGGCGAAGCAGGCTCGGCGGTGGCTACAGGCTGCCGCGCGGCTGGTCGCGAGGTGGCGATAGTCGATTCCAGACCCTTCGGGGGCACATGCGGGTTGCGGGGCTGCGATCCCAAGAAAGTGCTGGTGGGTGCGGCCGAGGTGGTCGATCGCAAGATCCGAATGCAAGACAAGGGCGTCACCGGTGACGCCCGCATTGACTGGCCGGCTCTCATCCGCTTCAAGCGCACGTTCACGGATCCCTTCACCAAGGCTCGAGAAGATGGTTTCGTCAAGGCGGGGACCGCGATCTTCCACGGGCCGGCACGCTTCATTGGCAGGACTTCGGTCCAAGTCGGTGACGATGTCCTTGAAGGCAACCACGTGGTCGTGGCCACGGGACTTGGCCTGCCGCACTTACCATTCCGGGCGAGGAACACCTCACGCGCAGCGATCAGTTCCTCGAGCTAGAAGAACTGCCGAGGCGGCTCGTCTTTGTAGGTGGCGGCTACATCGCGTTCGAGTTCTCACACATTGCCGCCCGCGCCGGGGCGCAGGTCACCATCCTGCATCGAGGCGAGCGCCCGTTGGAGCACTTCGATCCCGACCTGGTCGCCAGGCTGGTGGAACGCACGCGTGCGCTGGGCATCGACCTTCGCACAAACACGCGGGTGATCGCCGTGGAGGGAAGCCCCGGACAATTCAGGGTTGTGGCATCGGTCTATTCCAAGTCGGAGGCCTTTGACGCCGACATGGTGGTGCACGCGGCAGGTCGGTCACCCGAGCTTGCCGATCTCGACCTGCCTGCCGCTGGCGTAGAGTTCGACCGCCGGGGGGTGGCGGTCAATGAATACCTCCAGAGCGTCTCGAACCCGTCCGTGTTTTCAGCCGGTGATGCTGCTAACAGCGGAGGGTTGCCGGAGACGCCGCTGGCGCAATATGAGGGCAGCCTGGTAGCTCGCAATCTCCTGGAGGAGAATAAGCTCAGGGCGGATTACCGTGGCATGGCCAGCGTGGTCTACAGCATTCCGCCGTTGGCGGCTGTGGGGTTGACCGAAGATGAGGCCCAACGGCAGGGACTGAAGTTCACCGTTAGCCAGGCCGAAACGTCGAGTTGGTACTCGGCACGCCGTGTGGCAGAGCCCGCGTCAATGTACAAAGTCTTGGTCGAGAAAGACAGTGGCAAAATCCTAGGCGCTCACCTGCTAGGCCCCGAAGCCGATGAATTGGCGAATGTTTTTGCTCTGGCCGTCCGGGCAGGTATGCACGCCGACGTGCTGAAGGAGACCCTGTTCGTATATCCGACGCAGGCCTCAAATGTGGCGTCGATGCTTTGAATGTAGCGGTGCTATTTCTCGCGTGACAGACGCTGGTCGATCCTGACCGAAGACACATTAACCACGCCGAAGGGGCCAACGACGGCTCTTCACAGGCCGAAACCGCTGCGGCTCCGGCCAGCCGGCAACCCAGCTGCCGTCCAGACCGGAAAGAGCGAGCCAGCTGCCTGCGGAGACCTGGATCGGGAAAGAGGCGACGCGCTCAACAGGTGGAGGCCGACTGGGCTCACCCTGACGCAGTGCGGAAAGAGCATGGGAATCACGACGCGTGGTCCAGCATCCGATGGTCAGCAGGAAGCCACTCTCCTCGATGCCCATAGTGCTGGGAGGCAGGCCCTCGTCGACGGCGAGCCGGCGACCCGGGGTCAGCTCCAGGCTCCCGCCAGCTTCGAGTTGGAGGCGCCTTAGGATACTGGACGGTGATCGGCGGGTTCGCATGATGCTCGTGTGCATCTGACCAGCAGCCTTGCGGGCGGCCACGGTGCCTGGTTGCACGCCCCTCTTGAACCTGCGCTACGCTGGGTTTGAGCTCCGTGTCCAGCGAACCCTCACCTGAACGTTCTGCTGCGCTGGTGGTGATCGCCGGCGGTGGGGTCGCAGGGTTGGAGACGTTGTTGGCGCTGCGCGAGCTTGGGGGGATCGCGTCGAGGTCACGATCGTGGCGCCGGAGCTGAAGTTCATCAACCTGTCGATGGCTGTCGACCAGCCGTTTAAGCCCCAACGCGTGCGTGGCCTCGGGCTGGAGACCACGGCGGCCGAGCTCGGCGCTCACTGGCACTGCGGAGCGCTGGACCGCGTTGAGCCCGAGCGCCATCTGGCGGTCACCAAGGATGGCGACGAGCTTCCCTACGACTTGCTCGTGCTCGCGCTTGGCGCCCACCCTGAGTGGGAATGGGAGTCAGAGGGAGTGCTGACCTATCACGGCGGTCGCGATAGTGCCAGCTACCGGTTGCTACTACACCAGCTTCGCGAGGGCCGGATCAGCAGGGTGGCGTTCGTCAAGCCCGCGCGGACGAGCTGGCCGCTGCCGCTGTATGACCTGGCGCTGACGACCGCGGCGGACTGCGCCGCGCACGACCGCTCCGAGGTCGAGCTGAGTCTGATCACCCCTGAACAGGAGCCACTCGGGATCTTCGGCAAACCCGCCAGCGTCGCGATCCGCCGGCTCCTCGAGGACAGCGGCGTGACCCTGTATACCAGCAGCTACGGCGAGCCCACTCGTCCGGGATGGCTCGATATCTCCCCGGGTGAGCGCGGTCTGCGGGTGGACCGTGTCGTCACCGAGCCGCGCCTGGTCGGTCCGCGCCTGCGCGGCATTGCCTGCGACCAAGACGGGTTCATCCCCACGGATGCCCATGGTCGGCTTGCTGGCCTGGACGGAGTGTTCGCCGCGGGTGACGCGACGAGCTTTCCGATCAAGCAGGGTGGCCTGGCGGCCCAGCAGGCCGACGCTGTCGCCGAGGCGATCGCGGCGTCCGTTGGCGCCGACATCGATCCTCAGCCTTTCCGGCCCGTCCTGCGCGGCGTACTGCTAACTGGCGGAGCGCCGCGATACCTGCGCGCCGACATCAGCGGCGGTGCGGTCGAGCCAACCATATCCGGCGAGGCCCTCTGGTGGCCGCCGGATAAGATTAGCGGCCGCTACCTCGCTCCCCTACCTCTCAAGCCAGGCTGGCGACGCCGCAGACGTGATGCCCCAGGACGAGCAGGCCCTCCCCGTGCAGACAACGCTCGACCCCCTGGCGCTCAGCAGCGAGCGCACCTTCGGCGAGCTCACCGATCTATCGAGCAACTGACGATCAGCACGGCTCCTGCCAGCGGCAGCTATTGGGCTTGTCGCAGCACCGCGCAGTTCACAGTGGGGAGATATACGGCATCAGTCCTCGGAGCATTGCCGCTTGCCGCTTCCATCGCTCATGACCCTCTGAACCATAAGTCTTGCCTTCTTTCACTCCGCGCTAGATCGGCCAAGGTGAACACCAGGGGTTGCGTAGCGCTGGGGTTGGGGCGCAAGGCGACAGCCTTGGTCGGCTCTCGCCAACTATGAACAAACACTCGACATTCCTGGCGGTCGCGTTTGACGTCGATGAGACGATGGTCAGCACCGGCGGCGCCGGGGCCAGGTCCTGGATGCGTGGTTTCGACAAGCTCTGGGGCGTCGAGGCCGACATCAGCAAGTACACCCAGGGTGGGATGACCGATCCCGAGGTCGGACGGATCACGTTCAAGGGCGTCATGGGACGCGAGCCGGAGCCCCAGGAGCTGGCCAAGATCATGCACGCCTACCTTGGGTACCTGCCTCAGGAGGTCGCGGAGTCGCCCGGTTATCGAGTCCTGCCAGGGGTTGAAGGCCTATTGCTGCGGCTGATCGAAGCCGGTGTCCTGGTCGGGATCACCTCCGGCGCGGTCGAGGCGGCAACACACATCAAGCTGGCGCGGGCCCGCCTCAACCAGTACTTCTCGTTCGGCGGCTTCGGCTCGGACTCCAAGGATCGAGGTGAGCTGACCCGTACGGCGATCGGCCGGGCCAGCATCGTGCTGGGTGCGCCACTCGACCCCGCCCACGTCCGCATAGTGGGCGACACACCGATGGACATCGCCGCCGCCCACGCGGCTGGGGCCATTGGTATCGGTGTGGCGACCGGCAAGTACCGGATCGACGAGCTCCAGCAGGCGGGCGCGGATCACGTGCTCAGCAGCCTGACCGAGCCCTTCCCAGGGCTCGTCGCGCCCAGGCCGTCGTGAAGCCCGAGCCTGGCCATCGCGTCCTCGTCGTCGGTGGCGGCTCTGCCAGACTCCTGGCCGCGCGGCGGCTGAAGCATGCACCCGTCCACATGACCATGGGCGTCACACCGCCAACCATGTCTTCCAGCCGCTGCTCTCTACCAGCGGTCCAGCCGCCCGACCAACGGAGCAGGGCAGCGATTCTGGGAATCCACACTGTGAGCGTGCCCCGATTACACTCCCATCCACCCATAGGAGGCGCGGAGGCGACACGCACAAGTGTGTGTCTGCGCGGTACACGATGCTCGATGCGGAGATTCGCTCGCTCGAGACGAAGCCTGATGCCCTGACGCCCCGAATGGTTCCCTATCCCCGCGAACGATTCGGTGTGGGCCCTGACTGGGCAGGCACTCTTCATCATCGCTGCTAGCGATAAGGGTGGACGGCTTGGCCCCTGGGCGCGAGCGGCGCAGCATGAAAGAGCTCGCACCCCGCCCGCGATGTCCGCCAACCTTCTGCATGCCTTGTTCCGCGTAGAGCACTACAACCGACCTTCGAGCACTGACGGTCGCCGCCGCCAATCAAGCTGGGCTTAAAGGCGCCGGTTGAAGCTAAGCCGAGGATTCAAGCGTCTTTCGCATCATGATTCCGGGCACGGCGTCCATGCTTACCTCCGATGATCAGGAGGACAGCGCACTCGTCGAGCGCCTCGAGATCGTGCGGGAGATCAGCATCCATCGCCACCAGGCCTCCAGGAGCTAGTTCGAGCGTGCGTTTGTCAATGCCCAGACGCAGGTGTCCCTCGAGGACGTGGAGGACAACAGGGGCGTGAGCCCGATGCTCCTGAAGTCGTCCATGGGGCCGCAAAGCGATAAGGACGACGCGGAGCTCCGTCTCATTAACGAGCGTCTTCGCGGCGTGGTCGGCGCCGCGGTAAGCATCGCCACTCCGGATCTCTCCAAGCTCATGGGGCAAGTCCAGTTCGATAATCGGAGCTGAAAACTTTGCCGCGAACCGCTCCACCGTCTTCTCTCCGGGTTGCTCAGTTGGTGCCATAAGGACCATTCTCTACTGAAAGGCGCCCAGCTTAACCCCAACGAGCGGTGGCAGCTTCATGATCGCCAGGATGATGTTGGCCGCGGAACTCTTGCCTTGACCAGGTAGGCGGCCCCCCGCCACCATCATCTGATTGACATTGGAGCGTCGCGGAAGGGCCAAAGAGCGCCATGATCGCATTACCGGCGAGCACAGATCCGTCGCGCCGCCTCCGGGCAACACCCGGCATCCTGATGTCGAGACGGCAACGTCGGGCTGGCCGTGGCTAGCCAGGCACTCGACCTCGCCCGTATCCGCGCAATACCCATCAACTCGAACAGGGGCTGGCGACGGATGAGATCTCCAAACGGGCGCCTCCTCGATCCGGTGCCAGTCTGCCAGCTACACCTCACCATGAACCTTGGAGGCCATCGCCAACCCGATCCGGCACCAGGAGTTCCTGAGCTTCCTGCGTCGGCTCGATCGCGAGTACCCCAAGGATCTCGAGCTCCACCTGATCCTCGACAACTACGGCACCCACGGGCATCCCAAAGTCAAGGCCTGGCTGTCTCAGCGGCCTCGCTTCCACCTCCACTTCGTGCCCACCAGCTCTTCCTGGCTCAACCTGATTGAGGTCTGGTTCAGTCAGCTCACCAATCGGGCCATCCGCCGGGGATCCTTCGGCGCCGTCGGCCAGCTGGTAACCGCGATTCACCGTTACATGGAAGCCCACAATGCCGACCCCAAGCCCTTCGTCTGGACCGCGTCAGTCGAGTCGATTCTTGAGAAGGTCAATCGTTGTCGAGCCATTTCCCGGATGGAGCACTAGTTCCGTAAACCTTCCACGTGTCCACCGCCCGGGCAGCCGCGCTGGTGTGGTTCATTCCGACGCTCCAGTTCGCTCGTCACACGCCTTCAATCACAAACTTCTCCTACGCCCCTGGCCACCTGCCTCATTACGGCAGCGTAGATAGCGTTCTCGAGCCGTTCTCAGCCCAGGTGCGGTCAAGCTCGGCCTCCCGCAGTCCAGCAGCACAGGCGTCTGGCAAGCTTGACAGACCGGTAAAGTAAGTCATGATGACACCGGTAAGGGCCCGTGACCGGCTGCTCATCGCAGCGGGTGAGCTTTTCTATCACGAAGGGTTAACGGCTACCGGCGTCGATCGGGTCGTGCGAGCAGCAGGAGTGTCGAAGCCGACCCTCTACGCCCACTTCCGCTCCAAGGGTGACCTCGTCGCAGCAGTGCTCGACCAGCGCCACGCCCGGCGTGTCTAGGAACTGCAAGCATGGGTGAACCGCACCGAGGACGTCGGGAAGGGGCCCCTGGCGGTGTTCACCCGATTGGCCGACTGGTACGAGCGGGACGGGGCACGTGGCTGCGCCTTCCTTAACGCGGCCGCCGAGATGGTCGATCCTGAGGATCCGGCCCGTTTGGTCGTGAGCCGGGAGAAGCGCTGGCTGGCCGACTTCCTGGCCCGTCTGGCCCGCGACGCAGGTCTGCGCAGGCCCGAACAGCTGGCGTCGCAACTGCTCTTGCTCATCGACGGTGTCAGCGCACGAGTGCTCGTCCAGGGCATCCGGGCAGCTCCCCAGGTCGTCGCCGAAGCCACGCAGGTGGCTGTGATGCTGATCGCCGCGGCAGGCACGGACAGCCCCAGCTGAGCGCCTCCAGCTTCCTGCTGGTTGGGCCGTGGGACCGACCGGTCAGTCGCGCCACCCGCTTGCTGGCCGGCCTTGTGGTGTTCGGCCTGGCGCTGGCAGTGTTGGTCAAGGCGAACCTGGGGCTGGACCCTTGGAACGTGTTTCAACCAGGGTGTCTCGCGCCGATTCGGCTGGACCCTTGGTGAGATCACAGTCGTCACCTCCATCCTGCTGTTGCTGGCTTGGCTCCCTCTCCACCAGCGCCCCGGCATCGGCACCGTGGCGAACGCCCTAGTTGTCGGTCCAGTCCTGGACCTGGGACTGAAACTGATCCCGCCACCCCATCAGCCGGCAGCTCAGGCGGTTTTTTGGTGGTGGCGATCCTGGCCACTGCTCTCGCCACCGGCCTGTACGTTGGTGCCGGCTGGGGCCCCGGCCCCCGCGATGGAATCATGACCGGCCTGGCTGCCCGCGGAATCCCCGTGTTAGTTGCCAGGGCGGCCATCGAACTGACGGTGCTGGCCATCGGCTGGGCTCTAGGTGGCAGCGTCGGCCTCGCCACGGTGCTGTTCGCTGTAAGCATCGGCCCGTTGGTCTCCCGCTCCCTGCCCATTCTGGCGCTGCCCCCGGCGCCGGTCAGGCCAACGGAGGAACCTGGGCCCGATCAGCTTTGAAGCCAGACATAGGCGACACGCCCATCGCTCGCGACCCGGCGCCCGCAGCCGTCCGGAGCAGTGGTGCCAGGTGCGCGCCACCGCCTGTACTCGACGCGGCGGGCCGCGCCGCCGGCGACCAGGCTCGTCACTAGTTGTACTTCCTGGATACGTTGCTGACAAGCGCGGCCATTGGAGTCTGGTCTTTGAGCTCGGTGTGGGTGCGGTGATGGTTGTAGTAGGCGAGCCAGAGCGGCAGGGCCTGTACTCGCTCCTGGTTGGAGAGGTAGAGCTGAGCGTAGGCCCACTCTCGGAGCGAGGTCTTGATGAAGGCTTCGGCCTTGCCGTTTGTTTGCGGGCGCCTGGGCGAGGTCAGCTTGTGCTTGGCGCCGATCTCGCTCAGGGCGCTCTTGAAGAGGGGCGCCGGGTTGCACCACCTCCCGCCAGGGATTCGAGCCCTCGCCGGCTGCCTCGGCGTTCGAAGGGTATCTCCCGCTCCTGCCGTTCGTGCGCGGCCCGGCCTCGGAGATGGTCGATGGAGCGGTTGCGGACGGCGGTGTTCTCGCGCGCCATCGGCGACGAGACGCGGATCTATCAATCCCAGAGCCAGGGCGAGCGTTACAGCAGGCGCACTGAGCAGCGCACCGGGCGACCGCTGACCTCCATCGACGAACTCCGCCGGCGGCGCTCACCTGTCCTGCTCTACGCGAACGCGCCGCCGGCCCAGCTCCAGATGCGCCGCTGGGATCAGGTCCCGGCCTGGCGGCAGCAGGTCCTGAACCGCCCTTAGTTCCGTCGTCGCGGCGCCAACCGGTGTCGCACCACCCGTCAGCCCAGCCCAGGTGGCTGGTGAAGGAGGTTGTCCATGCGTGCTCTGCTCGCCGATGTCTCAGTTACACCGGACTTCTCTGGACTCCCGCCCAACGTGCTCCACGGCCTCCAGCATCTGACCAACAACGCGGCTGCAGTCCTCATGCTCATCTCCGGCCTGGGCATCGTGGTCTCGCTGATCATGCTGGTCTTGGCTAGCTGGACCAGCAACCCGCAGCTCAGCGATCGCGCCAAGGGTGGACTTGTGGTCTCCATCGGAGCCATGGCGCTGCTCTACATAGGCGTCGCCGTCGCCAACTACTCCGGACACCTCTTCCAGTAGATGGCGCCTCAGTACCCGACCGGCACCGACTACGTGCAGGAGTTCGTCGTGGCCCTGGCCACCTGGGCCTCAGCCAGCGCCCGCGCCGGCCTGGCTTCGCTGCTCCAGTCCTTTGGCGAGAGCACCGAGCCTGACTACCTTGCGATCGTTCCCGTCTACAACCGAATGCTCGCGATCGCCCTTCTGGTCGTCGGCGCCGTGATCGCCATCGGCCTCGTCGAACACATCCTGGGCGGCCAGCTGGGGCTGAGCTGGAATCTCGTTCCCCGGGTGCTGGTTGCCGTCTTCTTCGCCTTCGGCGGCCTGAGCCTGGTCCAGTACCTCTCTACCTACGCGGCGCTGCTGGCAACCGCCTGGTCGCCCGATTTGGGCCAGTACGCCCAGAGCCTGACCGACCCCGCTTCGGTCGATCACCTGAGCCGCAATGCCAGTGCCGGCACGCTGGGAGCGCTGATCTTCACCGCCCTGCTGACGGTCCTGATGGCGGTCATCGTCCACCTGGAACTCCTCGTCAGGGCGGCGCTGATGCTGACGGTGACTGCCTTCATTCCCTTTGTCTGCGTGCTGGCCATCTGGCCCAGGATGACGGCCGCCGCCATTCAGCTGGCCGAGTTCCTGGTCGGGCTGATGCTGTCCAAGTTCGTCGTCGCGACGGTCATCTACATCGGCTTCGGGCTGGTCATCCCGGCCATGCGTGGCGCTCAGTCGGCCGATGGCAAGGCTGGCTGGCTGAGCACGGGTCTGGCCATCCTGCTCATCGCCACCTTCTCGCCGGCGATCCTCTTTCAGGCGCTCCGCTTTGCGCACGGCAGCGCTGGGGGCATGGTGCGCGGCTGGGGCGCCGGCGCCATGTCGATGATCGCGATGGGCTCGATGGTCCGCCTGGGTAGCGGACTCGGCAGAAGCGCGGTCACACGCTTCAGGCGCGGGATCTCTAAGACACAGTCGCGCAACTCCAATGAGTCGGCTTCGGGTCTCGACGCCTAATCCCTATCTATCTGTAACGGCGCGGAGGGGTCTGGGGAACCGGCGCCGCTTCCGGTTCCCCTGCTCCTGCGATCACTCGGCAACCTCAGTGAAAGGAGCATCGCACGTGTTTCAGGACGTCAACGCCCACGCAGAGTCCGAGTCCTCCGAGAGTAGATGGACAGCCCTTTGGAATCATTCACCGCTGCAAGAGCCGCCGTTTTGGCCAGCGCCGCCCGCCTTGATGCCTTTGACTTATTCAGTACCTGAAGTAGCGTCGATGCTACGAATCAACCGAAACACGGCCTATGAACTGGTCGCCCGTGGTGAAATCCCGTCGATCCGGCTTGGGAGACGAGTTCTGATTATCCGAGCCGCGTTCGAAAGGTGGTTGGCGGCTCCGAATCACTGACAAGGACTGCTTTGAAATCTCAAAGAGGTCGGCGCGCTGGTGGCGAGTAGGACCCTGCCATTCTTTGAGCCGCTTATCCACCGCCTTCAGGTACGTGGTTTCCAGATTCCAGCCTAACGAGCCTAAGAACGGAAAGCCGGGAGGCGCTGGGCAATCTAGTTCGGCCACTGCAAAAGCAGCAGGCGGTCGCTGGCGCAGATATGCCTCGTATCATCAGGATCCAGCGCCCGGGGGCCTTTCCCGGGCCTGCAATACTCTGGCCCCGTCGTCTGGAGGTATCGCGAGCAATGGGTGAGTTCTCGGGTCGCCGCAGCGGCGAGTCGATCGAAGAGCGTCTGGCCCGCATAGAGGACGTAGAGGCGATCAAAAACCTGAAGGCCCGCTACGCCTACTTCTGCGACCGGGGGTACGACGCCGACGGGATGGCCGGCCTCTTCGTGGAGGACTCGCTCTGGACCAGCAACGCCTTTGGCACCTACCGGGGACGGGCCGCTATCCACGAGTTCCAGTCCACGATCAGCTCTGAGATCTTGTGGGCACTCCACTTCATGATCTGCCCGGTGGTAGAGATCAGCGAGGACGGGCAAACTGCCAGCGGGAGCTGGTACCTTATCGAGTTCGCGACCATGACCCGCTCGCCGCAGGACGACCTCAAGGACGCGGTGGTGATGAGCGCCGTCTATAACGACACCTTCGTGCGCGAGCACGGCGAGTGGCGTTTTAAGACCGTTAGCGTCGAATTCCACCAGGTGTCCGATCTGGATAAGGGCTGGGTGCTCCAGAAGTTCAGAGACCAGAACTGAAAGAGCATGAGCGAAGAAGGAGCCGGCCCGGTGTCAATCCACGACGTCATCAGCCGGACCCAGCTGAACTGGTCGAACGAGCGGGAGCCGATCGTGACGGTGCAGTCCGGCGCCGAGCTCACCTTAGCAGTCCCTGATGCCTCGGCAGGGCAGATCGGGGCAGGGGCTGGGATCGAGGCGGTCACCAATATCGATTTCGACAAGGTGAATCCGACCTGCGGACCCATCCACATCGAGGGCGCGCGGCCAGGTGACGTACTGGCGATCGAGATTCTTCGCATGGACATGAGCGCTCACGGTTGGACCGCAATCTTTCCCGGCTTTGGACTTCTCGCCGACCAGTTCGCAAGTCCTTGGCTGAAGCTCTGGGAGATCGGTGGCGACGGGCGCGCCGCCTTCGGCGACGGGATCAGCGTTCCCCTTCAGCCATTTTGCGGCGTGATCGGGCTGGCCCCGGCCGAGCCCGGTGTGCACAGCGTCGTGCCTCCGCGGCGTGTCGGCGGAAACATGGACGTGAAGCAGCTCGGTGTGGGCGCGACCCTCTATCTGCCCGTCGAGGTGGAGGGGGGCCTCCTCGGCATCGGCGACACCCACGCCGCTCAGGGTGATGGCGAGGTTTGCGGCACCGCGATCGAATCGCCGGCGATGGTGACCGTCCGGCTCAGCCTCCGACCAGACATGGACGTGGATGCTCCGGAGTTCGATGTGACCCGTCCTCTTGAGCGGCCGGAGGCAGGGATGAGCGGATACCATGCCACCACCGGTGTCGCGCCCGACCTAATGGCCGCGACCCGGCAGGCGATCGAGCGCATGATCGTGCACCTTACTCGGAGGTTCCGGCTAGAACCGGAGGAGGCGTACGCCCTGTGCTCGGTGGCGGTCGATCTAAGGATCAGCGAGGTCGTAGACGCGCCCAACTGGGTCGTCTCGGCTTTCCTGCCCAACGACCTCGTGCGCTAAGCAGATGATTCCCCGGGCACAGGGGTCGCGGGCCTGCCCCTTTCATCAGGCCGACATCGGGCCAGGCAGGAGTGCTGCACGGCAGCATCAGGCGCTCAGGTACTTCCGGTTTACCACTGCGCCGTCGAGCGCCGGAAGACGCTGTCCAGCGAGCGCCGAACCACGGACTCGGCGCTCTGAAGGGGATCGTCCGCACAGTGCGCTCCTGTACTACGCTGTCTCCTTTTCTTTGACCCACCGTTCGGCGGGATACTGGTCGATGAACATCTGAGCGATGTCGATGCGGCGTGTGATCCAGACGTCGCCCGCCTTCTGGCAGTAATCGATGAAGCGGGCCAGCGCGTCGGCCCGGGCCGCCTGTCCGCTAAAGCGTGGATGGAGCCCGACCGACATCATGCGGTTCAGACCGTCGCTCTCGCGGCGCAGAAAGTCGACGTTCGCCTTCGCGTACTCGAGAAAGTGTTCGGGGCTTCCATAACCCTGGGAGAGGACGTAGCGCGCATCGTTCACCACCAGGCCATAGGGCACGACTAGGTGAGGCCGACCATGCACCTTCGTCCAATAGGGAAGATCGTCGTTGTAGCAGTCCGAGTCGTACACGAAGCCACCCTCTTCCACAAGCAGCTCCCTGGTATTGACACTCATCTCTCTGCAGTACCAGCCGACCGGCCGCGTGCCCGTCGTCCGGGCGATCGACGCGACCGCGCGGCGCATCGCTTCGCGCTCCTCGTCCCGCGTCATTTCATAGGCGTTCGTCCAGCGGTACCCGTGACCGGCGACCTCGTCGCCCCGCTGAGCCAGTCGCTGCGCCACCTCCGGATTCCGCTCGAAGGCCGCAGCGACGCCGAAGAAGGTGACCGGTATGCCAGCGCCGTCGAAAACCCGGAACAGCCGCCAAATCCCCGCTCGGGAACCGTACTCATAGCAAGACTCAAAAGCGAGGTCCCGCGCGCCTGGAAGATCGACCTGCAGCTCCCACAGGCCGTCGTTCTGGCCGTCACCCATCGCAAAGGACTTCTCAGTGCCCTCCTCATAGTTGACGACGATCTGGACGGCGACGCGGTGCCCTTCGGGCCACTTGATCGTTGGCGGGCGCGACCCGTAGCCGACCAGGTCCCGAGGTGGCCCCTCAGTAGGGATGTCGTCATTGGCGAAAAACTGTCGGTTCAGCTGTGTCGGCATCTCGGCTCCCTCTTCGCGAGCTGGTCGCTGACGGTTTCGTCGAAAGGATATCCAGCCAGCACGTGCCCGGTTGTGGGCTAGGAAGGAAACGGCGCCTCCAGGCTCAGGTCGCAGGTGGACGCGCTAATCAGCCAACGGCCGCCGACCCTTCGAAAGCGGTGGCGGTAGGTCCCGGCGAGGACAATCCGCTCCCGCCCTGAGGACCCGCCTCGAGCACCGGCAGGCCGCCGATCGAGGATGGCGTACAGGTAGCAGTGACCGGCTGCCACATCGCGGTCGGGTCCGATCTCCACCCGCGGCGAAAGCAGGTAGTGGAGGGTCATCGGCCCGAGGCCGTCGGAAACGCCGGCGAAGAAGCTCCGGATCGCGTCGCGTCCTTGATAACGGCCGAAGTCAACCGAGCCGTCCTTGGTCCGCGATGACCACGCCGCATCATCGGTGAACAGGGCGGCCAGGCCATCCGGGTCGTAGGCCGCGTCACAGAGTTCTGCATAGCGGTATAGGAGGGCATGGATCTCCCGCTCCGACTCGAGGCGATCGACCCGCTCCTCAAGGGATGGCACTGGCATTCCTGGTCAAAGATACTGGGAGGATCCGGCCGTTCACCCCTTCGATGGGGAGGATGTCCGAGCGCCGGCTGGCGTCATGGTCCGCAGGGGAACTCGTCCGCTCCTTGATCAGCATCCGCTCCGCTGCCCCAATTGGTGTGATCTCTCGGGAGGAGCATCGGGCCGCATTGAGGGACCTTCCGGCCAATTTGACAGATGATTCCCACATGAACTATGCTTACCTGGTTAATTCGTCACTCGGATTACTCAGGGGAGCAAATGGCTGAAATATCGACTGACGTCAGTGGCTCACGCCTGCAGAAAAATATACTCAGCCTCCCAAACTGCATTGCATTGTCGGCAGCGGTCATGGGCCCCGTTCTCGCGGTTGTCCTGAATGCCCCCGCCGCTGGACCCTCGACCGGTGCCGCGCTCCCTCTCGCCTTCCTCATAGCGCTGATCGTGATCCTCTTCGTCGGAAACACCGTGATCCAGTTTGCGCGGGTCCTACCCTCGGCAGGCTCCTTTTACACCTACGCATCACAGGGTCTCGGCGGCGGAGCCGGCTTCTTCACCGGATGGATCTTTTTCGGCGCTTACACGCTGCTCGGCCCCGGTCTGTTTGGGGCGGTCGCGGCCTTCGCCCAGGACTACGTCAAGAGCACATTCCACGCCGACCTGCCGTGGTGGATCTTCGCGTTCATCTTCATGGCCGCGGTGCTGCTGCTCTCGGTTCGCAGCGTTAAGGCCTCAGTCCAGCTCGACCTCACGCTGCTGACTGTCGAGGTCCTGGTCTTCCTCCTGCTCGCCACGATCGCCATCGCCAAGGCCGGTGACGGTAATACGCTTTCCGCCTTCTCGCCCGCCGCCGCCGCCGGGGGCGTCTCGGGCGTCGGTCTCGGCGTCGTCTTCGGCATTCTCTCCTTCATCGGGTTCGACGCTGCGGCGGTTCTTGGCGAAGAGTCGCGCAACCCGCGTCGGCTGATTCCCCTTGCTGTCGGCGGCTCAATCGTGGTTGTCGGCATCTTCTACGTCTACGTGATGTACGGCCTCACCGCCGGCTACCACCTGAACGACGCACAGTCGCTCGCGGCTTTCAACAAGGACGCGACTCCGTTCGTAACCTTGGCTCGTCGCGATGCTCCCTGGCTCGAGCAGCTGGTCGACCTCTGCGCCATCGCCGGGCTGTTCTCTGCGTTCCTCGCGCTCCAGAACACGACAGTCCGGGTCCTCTTCTCAATGGGCCGTGAGGGTGCGCTCCCGGCCGCGCTGGGCAAGGTTCACCCCAAGTTCCACTCACCCTACATCGCTATCTATGTGCTGACCGCGGTGACCGTGATCGGCGGACTGGCCGGTGGCGCCTGGCTCGGCCCCGGTCCGACCGGCTTATACGGTTTCACCGGTGCGGTGGGGACGGTTGGTGTCATCCTCGTTTACATCTTGTGCAACGTCGCCCTCATCCGCTACTTTGGTAACCGGCCCAACCGGAACCTCTTCCTTCACGTGATCGCCCCCATCCTCGGCAGTCTGGGGCTTATCTACCCACTGTGGTCCACCGTCGCCCCCGGTCAGGCTTATCCGTACAACCTGGTGCCGTACATCGTCGGACTGTACTTGGTGGTGGGGATCGGCGCCTACTTCTACCTGCGCCAGCGCGCGCCGGAGAAGCTGGGGGCCTTCGGTTCGGTGGTTGCCGACGAGCCGATCACCAAAGCTGAGGAGGGCGGCATGTTCGACGACCGGTCCGCGCATACTCACACCACCTAAGCGATGGTGGAGGTCGACGGGAAGCAGGTCTTCTCGACCCTGGACGAGCTCGTGGATCCAGCGCACACAGCGCTGGTGGTCGTCGATATGCAGCGGGACTTCTGCAGCGCGGGATTCAGCTTCGCGCAGCAGGGGATCGATATCTCGATGTACCCCCCGATGGTGCCGAGGCTGGTACGCCTGGTCGATGGGGCCAGGTCGGCCGGAATTCCGGTGATCTACATCATGATGACCCGATTGCCGGACTCCAAGATCGAATCTCCGGCGCAGCTTCGCTTCACGATGCGCCTACACTTCGCCACTCGCGGACCGCTCAAGCCGCTCCAGTACACCATGGAGGGAAGTGAAGGCCAGCAGATCATCCCGGAGCTGAGCCCCAAGCCGGGCGACGTGGTCGTCCGCAAATTCCGCTCGAGCGGGTTCTGGGGCACCAACCTGGATATGCTGCTTCGCAGCAACGCGATCAAGAGCATAGTCGTCACTGGGGTGACGACGGAGGGCTGTGTCGAGTCCACCGCACGCGACGGGCTCTTCAACGACTACTACGTCATAGTTCCCGAGGACTGCGTCGCCAGCGACGATCCGGCTCAGCACGACGCCTCGCTCCTGCTGATGCGTCACCGTTTTGATGTTGTCCCGTCAGAGGAAATCCTCGACCGATGGGCGCCAGCCGTCACAGGCCCCCCCGGAACCGCTGACCGCAGCACCGCCAGCCCCGCCGACTGAGAGGCACGCGCCCGCGACTCCCCTGACCGCCGGATTGAAGAGCAGGA
Organism: Candidatus Dormiibacter sp.; assembly: GCF_050999135.1. Lineage (NCBI taxonomy): Bacteria > Bacillati > Candidatus Dormiibacterota > Candidatus Dormibacteria > Candidatus Dormibacterales > Candidatus Dormibacteraceae > Candidatus Dormiibacter > Candidatus Dormiibacter sp. Next base: position 29,566 of record NZ_JBPCPN010000008.1, read on the forward strand.
CAGCACGCGCATGGAAAGACTCGTGAACAAGACCGCGATCATCACGGGCGCCGCTCGCGGGATCGGCCGGGCGATTGCCGAAGCCTTCGTAAAGGAGGGCGCGGACGTGGCGGTCGCGGACCTCGCGCCGGAGGATGCGGTGGGGGAGCTGCTCGGAACCCTCCGCTCCGGAGGACGCCGCGTTTTGTATGTCAGGACCGACGTCTCCCAAGAGGCGGATGTTAAGGCGATGGTGGAGCGCGTGGTGGGCGAGTTGGGTCGGGTGGACATCCTGGTTAACGACGCCGGGATCTTCTCGCAGGTATTTCTCCATGAGATGACCGCTGAGCAGTGGGACAAGGTCATTAGTGTGAATCTCCGGAGCGTCTTTCTCTGCACTCGATACGTACTCCCCCAGATGCTCGAGCGCGGCAGCGGGAAGATCATCAACGTCGGTTCGCAGCTGGGCCAGATCGGCGGCCCAGAGATGGTCCACTACAGCGCCAGCAAGGGGGGCGTGATCGCGTTCACCAAGGCCCTGGCGCGCGAGGTCTCGGCCAAGGGGGTGCACGTCAACGCCATCGCGCCGGGTCCAATCCTCACGGACATGATGGCCGAGGAGACCGACGAGTGGAAGGACAAGAAGCTTTCCGAGCTGCCCATCGGTCGCTTCGGACAGGCCTTCGAGGTGGCGCCTACCGCCGTCTTCCTAGCCTCCGACGACTCCAGCTACTACGTCGGCCAGACATTGGGACCGAACGGTGGAGATGTGATGCTATGAGCGGCGCCGGGGGACTCGGAGCCGGGTCTGCCGCTCACGCCCCACTCTGAAAAGGAGGCTCCGCATGTGTGATCTCACCGGCCGGGTAGCCATGATCAGCGGCGCTGCCTCGGGTATCGGCGCAGCCACCGCCCGTACGTTCGCGCGAGCCGGAGCGGACGTGGTCCTAGGCTGGTTTCCGGGGGACCCTCACGACGTGGAGCAGGTACGTGCGAGCGTGGCAGCGGCTGGGCGCCAGGTGCTCGTCCGTGAGCTGGACGTGTCATCGACCGGCTCGGTCGACGCCTTCGCGCGGAGCGCGATCGAAAGCTTTGGACGCATCGACGTGGTGGTTGCGAACGCCGGCATCGCGCGCACGGTGCCCTCGCTCGAGCTCACCGATCAGGCCTGGAACCAGGTGGTCGAAGTGAACTTGCTCGGCGTGTGGCGCTGCTTTCGCGCCGCCCTGCCCTACATGCAGGAGGCGGGCTACGGGCGACTCTTGGCAACCTCCTCGGTCGCAGGCACCGTGCAGTGCTGGACTGAGCACGCCCATTACACCGCAGCCAAAGCCGGGATCGTCGGCTTGGTGAGAAGCCTCGCGATCGAGTTTGGGAAGCATGGGATCACTGTTAATGCGGTCGCCCCGGGGGTCATTGAATCGCCCCAGTCCCTTGATCCGATCAATTCGCTGGGCGCGGAGGGCGTAGCGGCGGCGGGAAGGGGTAGTCCCGTGGGCAGAGTGGGGAGACCGGAGGACATCGCGTCGCTCTACCTCTACCTGGCCAGCGAGGCGGCGAGTTTCATGAACGGCCAGCTCCTGGTAATGGACGGAGGACGCTCGCTCGTGGTCTCGGACTGAAGGTGCCATCCACGCTGAGTGAGAGGGCGCGCCTCTTGCGTCCATCGGCGACAATCGCTACAGATGCCCGAGCGAAGGCGCTCGCGGCCTCAGGGGTGGACGTGGTCAACCTTACCGCGGGTGAACCGGACTTCGACACCATGCCGGCTGCCCGGAGCGGCGGACTTGAGGCGATCGAGGCCGGCTTCACCAGGTACACGCCCGTTGCGGGAATCCCAGAGCTCAGGACTGCCATCGCTGAGAAGCTGTTGCGCGACAACGGCATCTCCTGTCAGCCCGAACAGATAGTGGTCTCCAACGGGGCCAAACAGTCCATCTACAACGCCTTGATGGTCCTGGTCGACCCTGGTGACGAGGTCATCATGCCCTCACCCTGCTGGGTGAGCTACCCAGAGATCGTGAGCCTGGCGGGCGGTGTTCCCGTCCTGGTCGACACCAGTTCCAATGGGTACCGACTAAGCGCCGAGGCGGTCGCGGCGGCGGTCACCTCCCGCACTAAGGTCGTGATGCTCAACAGCCCCAGCAACCCGGTAGGTACCGTTGCTACCGACGCAGAACTGCGCGAGTTGGCGGCGCTCTGCGTGGCGCGGGACCTGTACGTGATCAGCGATGAGATCTACGAGAAGCTGGTCTACGGCAGCGCCGAGTTCGTGAGCATCGCCTCGCTCGGCGAGGAGATCCAGCGTCTGACGATCACCGTCAACGGCTTTTCCAAGGCCTACGCAATGACCGGTTGGCGCATGGGCTATGCGGCGGCCGAGCCTCAAATCGTGGCGGCAATGACGAACCTGCAAAGTCAGTGCACCTCCGGGGCCTCCTCCATCAGTCAGCGTGCGGCTCTGGCCGCATTGAACGGAGACCAGGCGCCGTTGGAGTCCATGCGCCAGCAGTTCGACCGCCGACGCCAGCTCGTACTGCAGCGGCTTTCCGCCATGCCCGGGGTTGTGATCGAAGCGGTTCCAGAGGGCGCCTTCTACATATTCCCTCGTGTGAGCGACCTTTACGAACGGATGGCAAGTGGCAATCGGTCAAGCGGCTCGGTAGGCTTTGCCGACCTCCTCTTGGAGGCCGCCCGAGTCGCCGTCGTGCCCGGTCTGCCCTTCGGCTCCGACGATCACGTCCGAGTCTCGTATGCCAGCTCGCTGGAGCGGTTGGCCGAGGGCATGAACCGGATCGAGTCGGTTGTCCGCTCCCTCTGACTTGCCAACAGAGGGGCGAAAGTCTCCGCCCTCTCGCATGCATCAGCCGCGCATCGTCCTCGGTCGACTCAGAGAGCAGAATGGCGGTACCACCGGTGCTCTGCCGACTTCAGACGCCGACGAGATCTCGATCGCGATGACCGTTCGCGTTACGGCACTCGAGTCGAATCAATGAATCCCCGCTACGGTCGGTTCAGTCCAGCGCAGCGTACCAAGCACCTTTTGGAGGAGAGTTGAGGCCATGTGTGGACCAAGCCTTTTGAATGAAGATCAGCGGCAGAAGATCGCCGCCTATCACGCCACGCTGAATCAGGTCTCGAAGAGCCCCTTCGGCCCCGAGGATGAAATCGGGATGCTTAATCTCATGGACGAGAGCTCGCGTCGGCAGGCGATGCGCGAAGCCGACGCTGGCAAGCCCTTCGACCTGGCCGTGGACTTCTTCGTGGGCATGCCGCTGTGGGACGATTTCAACGATCCCGGCTTTCAGATCTGGCTGACACATACTCCGGCGGGCACCGTGGTCGATAACCCGACGTCCCTGTCCGCAGAGCTGAACGAAAGGGTGAGCTACACGGGTGACGCGATCTCGATGTACACGCACTGCGGGACTCACGTAGACACGCTCACTCACTTCGGTTATCACGGCAGCATCTTCAACGGTTTCAACACCAGAGAGCATCTGGGCAGCCGCCATTGGCACCGCGCAGGCGCCGACAAGCAGCCCCCGGTGATAGCACGAGGGGTCATGATCGACGCGGCGGCGGCAGCCGGAATCGAGATGCTGCCAGAGAGCCATGCGATCGGTGAGAAGGACCTGCTTGCTGCACTCAAGCGGCAGAAGACCGAGCTTCGGCCGGGAGATGTGGTCCTGATCCGGACCGGACGGATGAGCGTCTGGCCGGATCAGCGCCGGTTCGTGCCCAGGTCTCCGGGTATCAATCGAGAGGGGGCCGAGTTCCTGGCCAGGGCGGGAGCCATGTACGTCGGGGCCGACAACGGTGGCGTGGAGCACACTCCTTCGGCCGATCCGGAGAACTGGTTGCCGGTCCACACCTATCTGCTGGCGGAAGCCGGAATTCCTCTGCTCGAGATGGCTTACCTCGAGGATCTGTCCCACGAGGGAATCTACGAGTTCGCCTTCATGGGCGCCTGCCTCAAGATCCGAGGTGCCACCGGCAGCCCGATGCGGCCGATCGCAATGCCGCTGAAGTCCTAAGAGCTGCGACCGGGTTGGTAACCCGTCTGCAGGGAATGCGGATTTGCCCAATGCCGAGAACTGCGGCCGGTGTCCAATCGGCGACAGCCTGCCTGGTAGAGGGCGGGTGGGGAACCTACCGGCAGTTTCACCCCACCTTCGCCTTCTATGCACAGCAGCCGAATTGCCATCCCATGGTCGCGGAAGATGAAACGGGGCGAGTGCTTGGGACCGCTGTAAGCACAAGCTGGGGCAGCAGCGGCTGGCTCGGCCATGTCTTCGTGAGCCCGGAACTGCGGGGTCGCGGCCTGGGCAAGGAGCTGACCGAACACGCTATCCAGCTGCTGCGGGGAGAGGGATGCGGCACGATCCAGCTCATTGCGACGGCGTTGGGCCGGCCTGTCTACGACCGCCTCGGATTCGAGGTGGAGACGCACTATCACGAATACCGCGGGACGACCCTCCCGCGCGCGGTCCCGATGGCGCCCCTTCGTCCGCTGCTGCCGGTGGATCTTGATGGCGTGCTGTCGATGGATGCCCGCGTGGCGGGTGAGGATCGGTCCGGCGCGCTGCGCCCTCTGTTTATGTCGGGCTGGGTGCTTCCCGGCCGTTCTCGTCCGGCTGGCATCGTGGTGCCGACACCCTGGGGAGGTTGCCTGGCCACTCAGCTTCCGGAGACCGTCGACGCGGAGGCGCAGGCGGTGCTGCGGGCGCTCCGTTCGCTGTCCGCTCTGGGCGACGAAGTCTGGGTTTACCCGACCACGGAGAACGCGATAGCCCGCGAGTTGTTGTCGAGTCAGGGTTTCGAGGAAGTCCGCATGATTCCCCGCCTAGTCCTCGGACCGCGGGTCGCATGGATGCCCCAGGCGGTCTGGAGTCCGTTGGGGCTGGGCCTCGGCTGAACCGAGCATTCAGCTGGGGACCTGGTCCCTCCAGCGGTGGCGCTGCTCGAAGCCCAGGATATCGCGCAGCTTCTGGTTGCTAACCAAAGATTCATGGTCGCCAAGGTGACCTCGGATAGGAACCTTGGGGTAAAACTGGGCCGCCAATTCGGTGATGGGCCGCTCGTGGGCGCTCTCCCCAGCGAAGACGTTGAACACCTGAAAGCCAAGTTGGTCTCGCTCGAGCCCAAGGCAGACCGCCTGGGCCACGTCCCGGACGTCGACGTAGGCCCACAGCTCTCGTTTACGCGCCTCCGCATTGGTCGTCCAGACAGGGAATTTCGCGTAGTCGGCCGGCGCCATTACGTCCCCAATCCGGAGCGCGTAGAAGTCACCTCCCGTTCGAGCATGAAACGCTGCGGCTGTCTGCTCATTGACCAGTTTGGACAGCCCGTAGGCGTCCATGGGCAACGTCGGATGGTCCTCGTCCACAGGAAAGTAGCGCGGATCGAGGTGTTCCTCAGCGAACACAACGCCGTACGTACCCTCACTTGAGGCGAAGATAACCTTCCGGATGCCAAGCCGGCTCGCCGCCTCGAACACGTGATAAGTGCTTAGAACGTTGATTCTGAAAACCTCACTGTCGGGCACCAGCAGGATGCGCGGAATCGCCGCGAAGTGGACTACCGCATCCACGGGCTGGGGCCTCAGCGAGGGCTGAAGCTCATCGATACCGGTGTAGGAGCAGAGAGCGGCGTAGGCTTGCCCAGCGTCGGTTAGGTCGGTGACGAGGGTACGGCAGCGCTGCTCCTGCGCCGGCCTGAGGTCGACGTTGAGGACCCCGTAGCCGCGATCGCACAGCTCCTTGAGGATCCAGCCGCCTATCTTCCCGCTGCCTCCGGTAACTATGAGTCGCTTCACCCTTCCTTACTGTCCGGTCCGCGATCCTACCAAAAAGTCGAGTGCTGAAGGAGCTGCCGATATCGACGAAGAGGGGGAGCGGATCGCGGAACATGCCTCCGCCGTATGCCCTAGATCCTAGATTGCGTCCCAAGGCCACCGTGACGGGATTGCTCTCGCCAATCACGAAAGCCGACCGCCGTAAAGGATAAACCTACCAAAGCTCTAAAGGTGGTGCTTGGCGTATGAGGCAGCCGAATGGGCGGCTGTGATCCTCGAGCGCGACCCGGGCGAAATTGCGAAAACCGTTGACAACCTGATAGCTGAGACTCACTGCTAACAGGGTTCGCACCGCACTTTGGCGCAGCACTGGTTGCTGCACTAGACGTCGCCGAGAACGTGCCAGATTGATTTTGTGATCGCTCTGCTCAGGACGGCGGCCGATTGATGGACGCCAGCACACGATTTCGCCGTCATCTTGCAGTCGATTCCCCCGCGGTTCCATGCTGCGGGGCGTGCTGGCGGAGTCATGGAGGCCGGCTAGCCCCTCCCTAGGTCCGCACCACCTTCTAAGTACTCTCGGGTTAACCAAGACAAGGGATACACGGACGCTGCTCCCCGTCGGCTCTTTCTCCTCAGCATCTAAAGTTCAATAGCTGCGCCAGATCTGCTCGAGTGCAGCTGCAACCGCACTCAACTCGATGTCGCGGCCAAGATGGCCGATAACCTGAATCCCAACGGGGAGTCCATCGACCGGAGCAGGTAGAGTGAACACCGGTTGACCGGTCAGATTGAATGGCCGCCCGAAGCGGACCAGCGGCGCTGTGTCGACACTGTCACTGATAAGCGGGGCCACCGAAGCGCAGGTTGGCAGAAGGATTGCGTCAAGTCCGCGCATCGCCCGCGCGACCTCAGCTTGCATGCGGCGGCGGTTGGTGAGGGCGTCGATATAGTCTGCTCCCGATACACCGAATGCAGTGTGGAGACGGCTCAGTACGTCCGCGGAGTAGTCCTGAGGCCGGGTGCGTATCCATTCTCGGTGAAATGCGGCGGCTTCCGGATACATGATATCCAGGCAGGCCTTCTGCATAGCGTGCAGTACCGGGAACTCGATCTGGGGGAGCCCGTGAGAAATCACGTCCCAGGCTCGCTGCGTCCCTGTATCCAGATCCTGCACCCAGAGTCCCGGCACCGCCAAGCGTAAGCGCGCTTGTGTCAATGCCGGTACAGCGCCCCAGTCGTCTGTTCCGGCCATCATGGCGACCGCACGACTAGCTGTCGCTACGTCGTTGGCGAGGGAGCCAACGGTATCAAGTGAGTGGCTGAGGGGTACCACTCCGCTGGTGTCCACAGTTCCATAGGTCGGCTTGAATCCGACCACCCCGCAGAGACCGGCAGGAATACGCACCGATCCGCCAGTGTCAGTGCCAACCGCCCAATCACAGACCCCGGCGGCGACTGCGGCGGCGGAGCCGCCCGAAGAGCCACCCGCGATGCGGACCGGATCCCTGGGATTGCGCACAGTCCCAAAGCGGTGGTTGATATTGGTTGAACCGAATGCCCATTCGTGAAGATTCGTCTTTCCGATCACAACGCACCCATGCCTGCGGAGGTTCGCAATCAATGGTGCGTCATCCTCCTTTGGTTGACTAGGGAGAAGTCCGCCACCACCGAGGGTCGGTGTTCCACGCACGTCGACCAGATCCTTGACCGCCACCACCTCGCCGTCCCCATCCTCGTCCGTCATCGAGATGAAGATGTTCAAGTCCCGCATGGCTTCCGCCCTGCCGCGCGCCTGCCTAATGTGCATCGACTGAAGCTTAGCAGGGTGATGTAATGACAGCCTCGCAGCAATTGTGTCTATGTTCCGTCAGGCATTGGCCGAGCAGAATGGCGGTGCCCTCGTTGCCGCGTACGCCTCGCAAGGCGGTCGGCGCTTGAGCCAGTGAAGCATGCAAAGATAAAGTACTTAGCTGCCAAACCATTGCCCAGGCGTGGAATCTAGAGCGCGGCTTTTCCCCTACCTTGCAACTGGATCACGTGAGCGGCCGCGTTCACGTGGTGCACATTCCTCAAACAAGACGCATGTGCGAGAGTGGCGATCACTCGGTTGTGCTAATTGCCCAATAGGGCGGTCCCGGCAAGATAGCCGGCCAGCATTGCCATAGCGACGTGGCGCACGGCATCATCATCCGGAAGAAACATAGGACTGTGTAGAGGATGGCTGCCGTTCTCGCGCCCGCAGCCCACAAACATCATCATTGCCGGCGCCACCGCACTGAAGAAAGCAAAGTCATCTGAGCCGCATGACCTCAGCGCTGGAGCCAATCGCAGACCCAAGGTCTCAAGACGCGATCGAGTTGCCCGAACGAGTCTGGGGTGATTCTCCAGTACCGGCTCACCGTGAACGATCTTCAAATCTACTCCACATCCATGAGTGAGCGCGGTTCCCTCCGCGACAGCGCGTAGTCGCTGATGCAACATCCTCCGCTGATCCTCTGACATCGACCGGATAATGCCTCGAGCAACGGCGTTGGGGGGAGTGGCATTCGATGCCTCGCCTGAGTGAATGGCGCCGACGGTCACGACGGCCGGAATCATTGGATCCACATTGCGACTCACCAGCTGCTGCACGCTCAGCGTGAACTGCGCGATGGCCAAAACGGGGTCAGGCGTGAGATTCGGATATGCGGCGTGCCCCCCAGCGCCGTGCATCTCTATCTGAAACTCGTCCGAAGCGGCGTTAATTGGTCCTTCGCTGCAGGCGACCTCTCCTTCTTTGACGAGCGGGTGCACATGTGCACCCACGATCGCGGCGACTTGGTGGCCTGTCAGCACGCCGGCGTCAACGATCTCCTCGGCGCCCGATGGGTAGGTCTCCTCACGAGGCTGGAGGATTGCGAGAAGCGGGGCGGCCGCGGCAACGCGGTTGACGGCTCGAGCCAGGGCGACAAGGCTTGCCAGATGAACGTCATGGCCGCAAGCGTGCATCGCCCCATTCGTGGACGCCCAGTCGACGCCGGTTCGCTCCTGGACAGGGAGTGCGTCGAGTTCGGCCCGGACTGCCACAGACGGCCCCCCATGACCGATGCGAACCACCGCGCCCGTCTCACCGACTCGTTGCCGGGAAGCGCCGGGCGGCAAGTGTTCGAGCACGGTCACTAGCGTCGTCTCCTCACAACTCGAGAGACGGGGATCGTGATGGAGGCGTCGCCGCAGGGCAGTCATGGAGGCCACTTCAGCACCCACCTCAGCTTGAAGCTGAGCAAGCATTCTCCCGTTCATGTCGGTCATTGGGCGTTGTCAGCTGAGCTCGTAAACCCGTCGCGCATTTTCTGCCCCAATCATCCCAGCGATGCGAGAAGCCTCCGACTGGCTCCATTCACCTGCGTCCACCCATTTCTGAAGCACTCGGTAGATTCCCCGTCGCCACAGCAACGCGCCGAGATAGTGCAGCTCCGCCGGGCCCCACGCGTCAGTAGAAAAGAGCAGCTTGCCGAAGGGCGCCAGTTCTAGGGATTCAGCTAGAACAGCTATGGCGGCAGCGCCGAGGTAATTGATGGCGAGCCCGACGTCGAAATAGACGTTGGGAAAGACTTGTGCCAGGTATCCCGCGTGCCGGTGATAAGGATAGCAGTGCAGGAGCATTATAGGGACGCCGTAGGGCGCGACCTGCTTTATGAATTTGGTCATTAGGAGTGGGTCACACCGATGGAGTTCCACGTCAGGGTCCCCGTACCCAACGTGGAACTGTAATGGCAGCCCCCTGTCCACACCAGTCCAAATCAAATAACGCAGCAACACAGGGTCCTTGACACGGGCCAGTCCGGTCACCTCGATGTCGCGGAGCCAGCGTCCAGCGGCAGACTCAACCTCCTCTTGGCTTGGCCGGTCGGCGTTGAAGTCAAGCCCATACCGGTAGGCGACGATGCTCTTCAGGCCCACGGCGTCTTTACTGCGCGCCCACAACACCTCTTTGAATCGTTCGGCAAACGAGGCAGCTTCTACGCCAGACTGAGCGACTGCGTCGGCAACAGCCTCAAGCCTGACCACCTCGTCCGTCGGATGGCCCGAAGCCGACGCCATGGCCTCAAGATCAAGGACGAGCTCGCTCTGATACCCTGTCTCGACCAGGAAACGGCCGATTCCGGCACCGCGCAGGAATCTACGATTGACCTCCTCAGCGCCTAGCTCGGTGCGGCGAGCGAGGTAGCCCTCCGGTGAATCATGCGGCTCTAGACCGAGTATCGGAGCACACCAGCGCCGAATTGCTAAGCCGACTTGAGAGTCGAATTGGGTCATCCAGTCGGGCAGTGGACGGTCCGACCCGGTAATCAATTGCTCGAAGTCCTCGCGCCGCACGTCCGCCGCCAAGGCGCCGTGGACATGATGATCCACCAACTGCAAATTGTTGATGACTGTTTCTAGGTCCGAGACAACTGAAGCTTCAGTAGACATCGGCGATCGCATGACAGCGCCCCGCTTCATCCAAATGCGCAACAGTCGCTAGCTCGCTTCGCTTGACGGACAGGTGCGTTGCCAGAAGATCCGGGTGGAACCACGAGCGCACCGTTGCGTCGGCTTCTAACGCCGCCAGCGCCTCTTCGAGCGATTTCGGCAGAGCTGGGACGCTAGCGAGATCCACATCCGTCGCCGCCTCAGAGAATACGACGGGTTCGGTGTAATCGTGGCGAATGCCCTCGAGAGCCGCTCGAACGAGAATCCCGAGCACGAGCCACGGGTTGGCGGTCGCGTCGCACCCACGGTACTCAAGTCGAAGTTGGCCAGCTGGATCCCGCCCTCCAAGGGAGACTAACGGACAGATCCGCAGCAAGGCCTCTCGGTTGCGATCGGCGAGGAAAATACCCCCTGCGCTCCATCGATGTGGTACAAGTCGCAGGAACGAGGCGACGCTGGGAGCAGTTACAGCGGTAAGCGCGGCAGCATGTTGAAGAATGCCGGCGGCGAAGCGGGCACCAAGCCTTGACAAGCGCCCCGGGCGACCCGGATCCCAGAAAGCCGGGCCTCCCTCCGCATCCCGCAAGAAAAGGTGCACATGGACTCCATTTCCCACGCCACCAGGCTCAAGAAGCGGCGCGAACGTCACACGGAGTCCGCGGCGACGGGCAAGGTCACGGACCAGCTCCCGCAACAGAATCGCCCGGTCAGCGGCGATGAGTCCGTTGGCCGCACCTAGGGTCACTTCGTACTGACCGGCGCCGTACTCGGGAAGCCAGCTGTCGGGATTCAATCCGGTGCCGTCAAGCAATTGGACAAAATCGGTACCAAATGGCTCGCCAGACCGGAATCGAGCAAACGAGAATGGGGCTGTCAATGGCGAATCACGCACCATGAACTCATGCTCGAACGAAGCCGCGAGTTGGAGACCGGTCTGTTCCCGCAGGTCCCTCAGGGCCTGGCGGAGGAATGTTCTGGGGCAGCAGTTCCATGGTGAGCCGTCTGGCAGAACCTGGTCCGCCAGATAAACGCGGACGCCAGGAATCGCCGAGTCGGAAGGGATGTCGACCACGGAATTCCGATCCGGGAGCAAGCGAAGATCCCCAACCGACCCAAATATATTATCAGGTGAGATGAGTCCGAAAGCATTGATCGCGAGGTCCGCCGGTACCCAGCCCGTCCCCACCTGCAGCACGTGCTCCTGATCTGACATGGGCACGCTGCGGCCACGGGTTTGCGCAGACATGTCACACGTTGCGATAAATACCGTCGAGGCCTTTGTAGTGGGCACTTCTGTAGTCACCTAGGTTGGGTCCACGCCACCATGCTATGGCACCGCAGGAACGGCTGGCGTGGTGGTTGACCAATGAGAGAACGGGTGCCTCAATGAAGGACACGTATGACCTGTGGACCATAATGGAGCAGCCGTGCCGGAGTTGACCATGGTGGAGGCGCTCCGATCGGCGCTGGCGGCCGAGATGTTGCGCGATGAGCGCATCGTCTTGCTCGGCTTGGACATAGGCCGTCTGGGGGGCGTCTTCCGGGTGACTGACGGGCTGCTGGACCGATTTGGGCCTGACCGAGTGATCGACATGCCGCTCGCCGAGGGGTCCATCATTGGGTCTTCTATTGGCTTGGCGATCGGCGGACTGGTGCCGGTTCCGGAGATTCAGTTTCTTGGCTTCACCCACCAGGCGATGCACCAGATCGGACCTCAACTGGGCCGCTACCGCTACCGCAGCCGGGGCCGATTCAGCTGTCCGGTAACTATCCGCGCCCCATTTGGCGGCGGCGTGCGCACGCCCGAGTTCCATCCTGACGCCATCGAGGCCCAGTTCGCTCAACAGCCCGGCATCAAGATCGTGTGCCCCGCCAACCCCTACGACGCTAAGGGTCTCCTCCTGAAGGCGATCCGGGACCCCGATCCGGTGCTCTTTCTCGAGCCGCAGCGGCTTTACCGCTCCGAGAAGATGGAGGTACCGGAGGACGACTACGACATTCCCTTTGGGCGATCGCGACTTGTGCGAGAGGGAACCGATGTTGTACTGGTCGCCTGGAGCGCGGCGGTCGAGCTCAGTCTCCGCGCCGCCGAGCAGCTCCAGGCGGAAGGGATTAGCGCCGCGGTGCTCGACCTCCGCACCCTAGTTCCACTTGACGTCGAGGGCCTTGTGAGCGCCGTCTCCAAGGTCGGCCGCGCGGTGGTAGTGCACGAGGCGCCGATCACCGCCGGCTTCGGCGCCGAAATTGTGGCGACCCTCCAGCAGGAGGCCTTCCAGTTGCTCGACGCCCCGGTGCACAGAGTGGCCGCCTGGGACACCCCTTACCCGCCGGGTGCCCTGGAGAGCCATTTCCTCCCCTCCGTGGCACGGGTCATGGACGGTGTGCGCCTAACGATCGCCTTCTAGGTATCTACGCACGATGCTAGGATTGGCCCCGCTCGACCGAATCGAGGAGCGCCTGACGCTGTTCTCGAACACGACCTGGCGGATCGGCGTAGACGTGCTCGAACAGTTCCTCCGGCCGAGGAGCAGGGTAGGTCCGAGCCTGCTCGATCGCCGTCCGAATCTCCCTATCGAGCTCCTCCGACCATTTCCGCTGCACGTCGGGGTCCCACTTGCCCAGCGTGGTCAGGTAGCGCTGCACCCGAAGGATCGGGTCGGCGGTTGCAGCGGCGGCCACGTCAGCCGAATTGCGATAGGCCGCCGGGTTGTCGGTTGTGTTGTGGAACCCCATGCGGTAGGTGCGGCTCTCGATCAACGTCGGTCCCTCGCCGCCACGGGCTCGACGGACTGCGTCACGCGCCGTCGCATAGACGGCGAAGAGGTCGTTGCCATCAACGAGACAGCCCGGAAACCCGTAGCCGGTGGCCCGGGCCCAGAGCACTCCGGCCGTCTGGCGCGAACTCGGGGTGGAGATCGCCCAGCCATTGTTCTGGACGACCATCACGATCGGCGCCCCCACGACGCCGGCGAGATTGCAGGACTCGTGGAAGTCGCCCTCGGACGAAGCCCCCTCACCGATGAATGCCATGACAGCGGCTCCCGTTCTGCGGAGCCTCTGGGCCCAGGCCAACCCGACGGCGTGGGGAAGCTGAGCGCAGACTGACTGGTTGCGGGGAAGCATGAGCACGTCGTCCGGGATCCGTGCCGCGGCGAGCTTCCCCATGTACCCGGCGAGCAACTTGTCGAGCGACAGCCCATGGTGCAGCATCGCCGGCTGTTCCCGGTAGGCGGGGGCGAGCCAGTCGAGCGCCGGTTCTAGGGCCCAGCTAGACCCAACCACGGACGCCTCTTGTCCGTTAACGGGCCCGTAGGTGCCCAGCCTCCCCATGCGCTGGAGTCGTATCGCCCAGTGGTCGAGCGCCCGGGAGAGCATCATCAGGTGCAGAGCCGAGAGCGTCTCCCGCTCCGTCAGGGGAGGGTCCCAGCCCGGCGTGAGGGTTCCGTCCGGTCGGAGGATGGAGAGCGCCTCCGGCGGTAGTGCTAGCGGCGCCGGCAGTTCAGGCGAGCAATCCTGGATGTTCTTCAACGGCAAATCCATTACGAGCCTACGTCGGGCCGCCTCAACCCGCTACCTTGTCGGACTCGTCCCCTTGCTAGCGCGTCACCGGGCGCGCAACATCCTTGCTAGCCTGAACGGCTCACAAGATCTGTAGACACCTGGGGGCTTCCCAGGCGTAGAAGCGGCGGTCCATCCTTTGGGTGCTTGACGTCCACAGGAGGGAGCCGCCGTGACTAATGATGACCTCATCTACCGCCA